>DVGY01000036.1 GCA_018712465.1 Candidatus Egerieicola pullicola
CAGCCGGTTGGCTAAGATTTTAGTGATTTCTCCCGTTAAGGCATTGCAGCTTTCGTCACTGGGCGTGCCGTAAACCTGCACCTCTACCATGGCGATCTTTTCCCAGGCTTCCCCTTGATGCCAGAGAGCACAGTTTCCTTGAATCTGTACCATCAGCCAGGCTTCGCTTTTCCCGGGGATTTTGGTAATGGCTTGTCCCAAATCGGTTTTGATGGCTTCCATTTCTTCTGCGGTAGGATTGGTGGTGAGTTTGGCATGGATAAAAGGCATATGTGTTTCCTCCTTGTTGCTGGGTTTGGATTGTAAATCTTTGTAACTGCCCCAGGATCCTCCTTGTTTTCCTTCGATGGGAAACCAACCGGCCGGCGCCGGTGAATTAGGGGAGAATTTCGGGCAGGGCTTACGATTGCCTTTATTGTAGCACGGTTTTTCTCCCTGTGCAACCAAAGCGGTTGATTCCTGTGCTTGAGATGGGTATAATAAAAGAAACTTGCCGGACATTCCGGCGTCGGAGGGAGAAGGGAAATTATGTTGGACGGATTTTTAAAAACAGCGGCCGCTACCCCCACCATTCGGGTGGCAGATCCGGAATATAATGCCAAACAGATTGTAGATTTGCTTCACCAGGCAGTTGCCCAAGGGGTAAAGTTTCTGGTATGCCCGGAACTTTGTTTGACCGGTTATACCTGTGGGGATCTGTTTTTACAGCCCTTGCTTCTGGCTGGGGCGGAGCGGGCCTTGGCTTCTGTTTTGGAACAGAGCAAAGATTTGCCGCTGCTGGCGGCGGTAGGGCTGCCGGTGATGGTGGAAGGTAAACTTTATAACTGCGCCGCCGTCTTTTGCCAAGGGGAATTGCTGGGCTTGGTGCCTAAGAAGCATATTCCAAACTACAGCGAATTTTACGAACAGCGCCACTTTACGTCCGGTACCGGCACGAACGGGGAAGTAACCCTCTGCGGCCAGACGGTGCCTTTTGGAGAAAAACTGCTGTTTCGCTGTCAGGATGCGCCTTTGTTTACCGCAGGCTTTGAAATCTGTGAGGATTTATGGGTAGCCCAGCCGCCTTCCGGGGACTTGGCGGAAGCCGGCGCCCTGGTGATCGGCAACCTGTCTGCCAGCGATGAAATGATCGGTAAAGAAGATTACCGCCGTCAGCTGGTCAGCAGCCAGTCTGCTCGTCTGGTTTGCGGTTATGTGTACGCCGACGCAGGCTATGGGGAATCCTCCACCGACCTGATCTTTGCCGGACATAATCTTATTGGAGAAAACGGCGCTATCTTAACCGAAAGCAAACTCTTTGAAAATCAGATGGTGGTTACGGAATTGGATTTGTCCAAACTGGCCCAGGAACGGCGGCGGCTCACCACCTACCGCCAGGGCAGGGAAGAGGAGTTCCGGTTCGTACCCTTCGCTCTGCCGGTGGAGGAAACCACCTTGACCCGTTGGATCGACCCCCATCCCTTTGTTCCTTCCGACCTTACCCAGCGCACCCGCCGCTGTGAGTCCATTTTTTCCATGCAGACCACCGGCCTTTGCAAGCGGTTGGAGCACTCCCATTCCAAAACGGCAGTGGTGGGCCTTTCCGGCGGCTTGGACTCCACGCTGGCCTTGTTGGTGGCGGCCCGGGCCATGAAACGATTGGGACGTCCTGCTTCCGATGTGGTGGCAGTGACCATGCCCTGCTTCGGCACCACCAGCCGCACCCGCTCCAATGCGGAAACGCTGGCGCAGCTGTTGGGAGTGACCTTCCGCACGGTGGATTTAAAGGAAAGCGTGCTGCTGCATTTTCGGGACATCGGCCACAATGTAGAGGATCACAGTGTGGTATATGAAAACGGCCAGGCGCGGATGCGCACTTTAGTGCTGATGAACATTGCCAATCAGACCGGCGGCTTGGTCATTGGTACCGGCGACCTCAGTGAATTGGCGCTGGGCTGGGCCACCTACAATGGGGACCATATGTCCATGTACGGCGTCAATGCCAGCATTCCTAAGACTCTGATCCGGCACATGGTGCGCTATGTTGCCGATACCGGGGAAGAGCCGGGACTGCGCCAGGTGCTGCTGGATATTTTGGACACGCCGGTGAGCCCGGAATTGCTGCCCCCCACCGGGGACGGTGCCATTGCCCAGGTGACGGAAGATTTGGTGGGGCCCTATGAGCTCCATGACTTCTTTTTGTACTATGGAATTCGCTGGGGATTTGAGCCAAAGAAGGTGTACCGTCTTTGCCGGTATGCGTTGGGTGATGTGTATGACAGCGCTACCATCTTGAAATGGCTGGAAACCTTCTACCGCCGGTTCTTTGCTCAGCAATTTAAACGTTCCTGTCTGCCGGATGGCCCTAAGGTGGGTTCGATGACCCTTTCTCCGCGGGGTGATTGGCGGATGCCCAGCGACGCTTCCGCTGCTTTGTGGCTGGAACAGATTCATTCTTTGAAACCTTGAATAATGATCTGTAATGCTTTTTGTAGTTCTAAGACAGTCCTATCGTGGCTGTCTTAGTTCGTTTCAGATTGTTTTTTCATCTACTGGATCCATTCGATTGACCTAAATTGGATTAGTACAACTCGTTTTTGGAAAAATCGAGTAAAACCGCACAACGAAATTCCACAGGATAGCTTCTATTTTCGCAAAAATCCATAACATTCCTGTTTTAACTTGTATTTCAAAAGGCCCCGTGCTATAATGCTATAATGAAAAAATTGGATATAATTTTCTAAAAGGAGAAAAGACGGCCATGGTGGATTTGATGACCATAATAGCATTGGGATTGCAGGACATGACTAAATCGATGACTGTCTCCACCGCAGAAGTGTCGAAGTAATTCTTTTTCGAATCATAGTTGGTAGGAGCTGCAATTACCACAAAATCGGCAGTAGAGTAGGCTGCAGTGGCATCTAAAGTTGCGGTAAGATCTAACTCTTTGGTTGCAAAGTATTCTTCAATTTCCTTGTCTTGGATCGGTGATTTTCTTTCATTGATTAACTGGACTTTTTCCGGAATAATGTCCACTGCAGTGACGTGATGATGTTGCGCCAACAAAGTAGCAATGGATAAGCCAACATAACCGGTTCCGGCAATGGCGATGTTCATAGGATCAACTTCCTTTCTCCATGGCTGTGCAGAAAATCACAGCGTATGTTTTGGGCTTCATCTTTTCTAGATGACTTTAATTTTAATTTGAATTCTGTCTTATTATAACACATATGCTTGTCTGTATAAACTGTAAATTTATGTCGCAAAATATCAAAAATCATTATAAAAAAGTTATCATTGGTAAAGCTGATGCAAATCAGCTGTTGTTTTTGGTAATGAATTTAAGTTCTTGCATTGATTTGCGGGATTTGGAAAGACTGTTGGAAGAAAGGATAGAATGCTTTTTCGTATGATGCAAAAAGATATGAATTTGAAATTGACTGTTGGGAGGCAATTTTTGAAATTTTGACTTGACAAACCCAAGGGGAAAGAGTATCATAATCAAAGGAAATGCGTAGATCGGGACGCCGGAGCTGCTGCCCTTTCAGAGAGCTGCCGTTTGGTGCAAGACAGTAGGAATGCTGCTTCAATGGTTATCCCCCGTGAGCAGGCTGCCCAACGCTGGTCAATTCCAGTCAGTAAGTTTGCCCGGAAGCCCGCCGTTATCGGGAAATACATTGTTGGATGTATGAGCGGCCGGAATACCGGCAATCGGAGTGGTACCGCGGATGCTAATGCCTTCGTCTCCTGGAACAACAGGAAGGCGGAGGCTTTTCTGTTGGAAATTTTAGAAAGGGGTCCAATTTATGTTGACACTGGACAAAATCTATCATGCGTCTTATGTATTGAAAGACGTCGTTCGGAAAACAGACTTAATCGAAGCACCCAACCTTTTGCCGGATCAAAGCATTTATCTGAAAACCGAAAACCTTCAGGTGACTGGTTCTTTTAAGGTCCGGGGCAGCGCCTATAAGATTTCTACCTTGACCGATGAGGAAAAAGCCCGCGGCGTTATCGCCTGCAGCGCAGGCAACCATGCCCAGGGCGTGGCTTTGGCCGCTACCAAGCATGGCATGAAAAGCATTATCTGCCTGCCTGACTGCGCACCGATTTCCAAGGTGGAGGCGACCCGGAATTACGGCGCCGAAATCTGCATGGTAAAGGGCGTGTACGACGACGCGTACCAAAAGGCGGTGGAACTCACCCAGGAGCACAATTATACCTTCATCCATCCCTTTGACGACGAAGATGTCATTGCCGGTCAAGGCACCATCGGCTTGGAAATTCTGGACCAGCTGCCGGATGTTAATGCGGTGGTGGTGCCGGTGGGCGGCGGCGGATTGATTTCCGGTGTGGCCTTTGCCATTAAGCACCTGCGCCCTCAGTGTAAGGTGTACGGCGTTCAGGCAGCTGGCGCACCCAGCATGGCCTATTCCCTCCAGGAACATGGCATTCGCAGTCTGACCGCAGTTTCTACTGTGGCGGACGGCATTGCCGTTAAGACTCCCGGTGAGCACACCTTTGCACTCTGCCAGGAATATGTAGACGAAATCGTCACCGTTACCGATGACGAAATCGCCACCGCTATTTTGGCTTTGATGGAACGGCAGAAGCTGGTCACCGAAGGCGCCGGCGCCGTCAGCGTGGCTGCTGTGATGTTTGGCAAGATTCCGGTGGAAGGAAAGGTTTGCTGTCTGCTCAGCGGCGGCAACATCGACGTGACCATCCTCAACCGGGTGATTTCTCGTGGTTTGCTGAAAAGCGGCCGGAGCTTGGATTTGACCATTGAACTCACCGACCGTCCCGGGGAACTGCAAGAGGTCAGCCGGATCATTGCAGAATTGGGCGGCAATGTGGTGAATGTCAACCATGACCGCAGCGACATCAATATGGACATCAATTCCTGCATCCTGAAAATCCGCATGGAAACCAGAGACGAAGCACATAAACAGCAGATCATCCACGCCTTGAAAGAGGACGGCTACAACCTGCTGTAAAAAGATATTGATTAGGAGGAGTTTCTTATGAAGTTTATTTCCACCGACAAAGCCCCCGGCGCCATCGGCCCGTATTCTCAGGCTGTCATCACCGGAAACCTGTTGTTCACCTCCGGCCAGATTGCCATCAATCCTGCCACCGGGGAAGTGGAGAGCGACACCATTCAGGGTCAGACCGAACAGATTATGAAGAATCTGGGCGCTCTGCTGGAAGCAGCCGGCAGCAGCTACGCCAAGACGGTGAAAACCACCTGCTTTTTGGCGGACATGAATGACTTTGCCGCATTTAACGAGATTTACGGCAAATACTTCACCGAAAAGCCGGCCCGCAGCTGTGTGGCAGTGAAGACTCTGCCCAAAAATGTGCTGGCAGAAGTGGAACTGATTGCGGAACTGTAATTTTATCGGATGAAATGCAAAAATGACGTTTTCGGAACGAAATGCTCTGAGAACGTCATCTTTTTATTTAAGAGAATAATCCTTTGGCAATTTTGCGCAGTGCATGGGCCGAAAAATTCAATTGTTGCCGCTCTCCTCGATCTAATGCAATGGGTACGGTGGTTTCCACCCCGTCGCTTCCCACAATGGCAGGCATGCTCAATACTACATTGTCAATGCCGTACTGCCCGTGAAGCATGACCGAAACCGGCAGAATGGACTTTTCGTCCCGCACGATGGCTTCGCAGATTCGCAGCACCGACATGGCAATGCCGTAATAAGTGGCCTTTTTCTTGGCAATGATTTGGTAAGCGCTGTTTTTTACCGCTTCGGAAATCTGCCGCATGGCTTCTTGATGATGGAAGTAACCCCGCATTTCGCAGATGTGGTGGATGGGGATACCGGAAACATTGGCGCTGCTCCAAACCGTGATTTCGCTGTCCCCGTGTTCCCCGATGATAAAGGCGTGGATGCTTCTGGGGTCGATGCTTAAATGTTCCCCTAGTTGATACTTTAACCGGGAGGTATCCAGTACCGTGCCCGAACCGATCACCCGGTGTTCCGGCATTCCGCTGAGTCGAATGGCTGCGTGAGTGAGAATGTCCACCGGGTTGGAAACAACCAGCAGAATCCCCTGAAAATTCCGCATGGCGATTTCCGGAATGATGCTGCGGAAAATCCCCACGTTTTTCTGCACTAAATCCAGCCGGGTTTCTCCCGGCTTTTGATTGGCGCCAGCGGTAACGATAACGATGGCGGCATCGGTAATGTCATCGTAATTTCCGGCGTAAATTTTCATGGGCTGTGCCAGGGGAATGCCGTGGGCTACATCCAGTGCCTCGCCTTCTGCCTTTTCCTGGTCTACGTCCAGCAGCACCAGCTCGGAAAATAACCCGCTCTCCATGAGACAGAATGCGGTAGCAGATCCTACAAATCCGCAGCCCACAAT
>DVGY01000037.1 GCA_018712465.1 Candidatus Egerieicola pullicola
CTGCCAGGTCCGGCCGATGGCGTCCACCAGATGGAAGTCCAGTTTGGGACCGTAGAAAGCGCCGTCGCCCTCGTTGATTTCGTAGGGACGGCCCAGTTCTTCCATGGCGGCCTTCAAGGCGTCGGTGGCCATATCCCAGTCTTCCTGCGCGCCCATGTGGTCTTCCGGCATGGTGGAGAGCTCGATGTGGTATTCAAAGCCGAACAGGGAGTACACCTGGTCGATGAGCTTCACCACTCCGATGATCTCGTCCTTGATCTGGCTAGGCATCATAAAGATGTGGGCATCGTCCTGGGTGAAGCACCGCACCCGCATTAGGCCGTGGAGTGCGCCGGACAGCTCGTGGCGGTGTACCAGGCCCAGTTCTCCGATCCGCAGAGGGAGATCCCGGTAGGAATGGGGCTGGGTTTTATACACCAAAATGCCGCCGGGGCAGTTCATGGGCTTGATGGCGAAGTCGGTGTCGTCAATGACGGTGGTGTACATATTGTCTTTGTAGTGATCCCAGTGACCGCTGCGTTCCCACAAGCTCCGGTTCAGCAGAATCGGGGTGCTGACTTCCTGGTAGCCTGCCTTGTGGTGGACTTCCCGCCAGTAGTCGATCAGGGTGTTTTTCAAAATCATGCCTTTGGGTAAAAAGAAGGGGAATCCGGGGCCCTCTTCCATCAGGGTAAATAAGCCCAGTTCCTTGCCCAGTTTCCGGTGGTCCCGCTTTTTGGCTTCTTCCAGCATGGTGAGGTGGGCTTCCAGCTCACTGGCTTTGGGGAAAGCCACGCCGTACACCCGGCAGAGGCTGTCCCGGGAAGCGTCGCCCCGCCAATAAGCGCTGGCGGTGCTGAGGATCTTCACTGCTTTCACCGCTCCGGTGCTCATCAAGTGGGGACCGGCGCAGAGGTCGGTGAAGTCGCCCTGGGTATAGATAGAAAGCTGCCAGCCTTTTTCGGCGTATTCTTCCAGCAGCTCCAGCTTGTAGTCCTGACCGGCAAAAATTTCCCGGCCTTCTTCCACGGTGATGAACCGTTTCTCCACCGGCAGGTTGGCTTTGACGATCTTCTTCATCTCGGCCTCGATGGCGGCAAACTGTTCCGGGGTAAAGGGCTCTACGCCGCCGATGTCGTAGTACCAGCCGTCTTCCAACGCCGGGCCGATGCCGAATTTGGCTTGAGGCCAGAGGTGCTGAATGGCTTGGGCCATAATGTGGGCGGCGGTGTGCCAGAAGGCGTGCTTGCCGTCCTTGTCCTCAAAGGTGAGAATCTCTAACTGACAATCCTTTTCCAAAGGGGTGCGCAGGTC
Organism: Candidatus Egerieicola pullicola; assembly: GCA_018712465.1. Taxonomy (GTDB): domain Bacteria; phylum Bacillota; class Clostridia; order Oscillospirales; family Ruminococcaceae; genus Egerieicola; species Egerieicola pullicola. Next base: position 1,294 of record DVGY01000037.1, read on the forward strand.
GCAGGCAGTGCCGTCCACCCGTCCGGCGCAGGCGGCCTTGTACAGCCCGGCGCCCAGGCTTTGAGCCACTTGGGCAATGGTGGTGCCGGCTTCGTATTCCCGGACCACGCCGCCCTTTAAGGTTACTTGAATCATGATGGTGTCCTCCTTATAAATTAGAATTTCCGATTTGGAGGGATAAGATGCAAAAAGCACCCCATCCCAAATGGGATGAAGTGCCAAACATCTGAGAAATCTCCGCGCCGTCTTTCCTGGGCTGGGGATATTTTTCAGTCTTTGTTCATAACTCCACGGTTCCACCCATGTTCGGAAGAATCCAATTCTTCCGCCCTCATGTTGGGCCGGATAACGGTGCCCAAAGCCGTTGTGTTTCCGGCAAATGCCGTTGGCACACTCTCAAAGATGGTAGCCTCAGCCTCCAAACGCCGCCGCCGTTCCAGCAAACCGGCAGCTCTCTGGGACGTTTCCAATAAGGCAGGCCTTCTTCTCAACGATTCTGCCCCTATGATACCACCCAGGCCCGGTCTTGTCAAGGGGCGTCGAACCGCAGAAATTCCAGGGCGCTTTCCATGACTTTGACTAACCGGCGGCAGTCCTCCCAGGAAAGCTCTTCCCCTATGGTCAGCCGCAAGGACCCTTTGGCCTCATTTTCGCTGCGGCCCAAAGCCAGCAGGACATGGCTGGGTTTTCCACTGCCGGAGGAGCAGGCGCTCCCGGAAGAAGCGGCGATCCCCTGGGCGTCCAGATACAGCAGCAGGCTTTCCCCCTCTACTCCGGGAAAGGAGAGGTTCAAATGGCCGGGCAGCCTGGGTTCTGCGCCGTTGACGATGCAGTCAGGCAGAGCGGACAATTTCTGCTCCAACCAGTTCCGCTTTTCAGACACGTTCCGGCAGCGCAGCGCTTGATCTTGTTGGGCCAGTTCCAAGGCGGCGGCCAATCCCACCGCCCCTGCCACATTTTCAGTTCCGGCTCGGCGACCTGTTTCCTGCTTCCCGCCGTGAATCAATGGGTGGAGGGGGAGCCCTTTTTGGCAGTACAACACGCCTACTCCCTTTGGCCCTCCAAACTTATGGGCAGAGAGGGTAAGCAGGTGAATGTGCTGGGCCTGCACGTCCATGGGAAGCCAACCGGCAGCCTGGACGGCATCGGTGTGGAAAGGGATCCCTTTTTTTCGGCAGATGGCCCCGATGTCCGGGATGGGCTGGATGGTGCCGATTTCATTGTTGGCGTACAGGATGCTGACCAGGAAGGTGTCCTGGTCCATGGCAGCTTCCACCTGTTCCGGCGCCAGAAAGCCGGAGGAGTTCACCGGCAGGTAACTGACCCGGATTCCCTGCTTTTCTAGGAATTTACAGCTTTCCAGCAAGGCAGGATGCTCCATGGCGGTGGTAATGAGATGGTGTTTCCCCTGGGCTTTGCCTGCCAGCGCCATTCCCATTACCGCCCAGTTGTCCCCTTCGCTGCCGCCGGAGGTAAAAAAGATTTCTTCCGGCGAGGCATTCAGGCAATGCGCCACCCTTTCCCGGGCCTGTTCCAAAGCAGCCTTGGCCTGCCGGCCCAACCGGTACAGGGAAGAAGGGTTGCCGTACTGCTGGGAGAAATAAGGGAGCATGGCCTGAAGCACTTCCTGCCGGACCGGAGTGGTGGCGGCGTGGTCGGCATAAATCAAATTCGGCATGGGGGACATCCTTTCCGGAATAGTTTGATTGCTTTTCTTATCTTACCCATTTCGGAAGAAAAAGGCAATACCATGCCAAAAAAGATCCGGCACAGCCGGGTAAAGGGCTGTACCGGAGGATTTGCAAGGTTTGCTTACAGGCCGTCGTAGCATTCTTGGCAGGCAAAAACAGCAGTTTCGATCATATTTACATAAAAGCCTGCCGGTTTCTCGCTGCAGAACGCGCATTCTTCCGGAGATCCCACTGCATCCCGGATGCAGTCCTCGCAGAGGGCTTCATTTTTGTTGTTGGAGAGGTTGCGGTAGGAGACGGTGTTCTCGGTGGAACCGCAGAGAGAGCAGGCTCCGGCACTACATCCTGCCAGGCTCAGCAGCATGACAGCGCCCAGGGCGGCTGCTAAAATTTTACGCTTCATAACAGACATCCTTTCTTATTTTATTTCGTGTTGTTTTGAGCCGAGACTTTTCTTATATTATACTAACTGGAAAAACATGGGTCAATAGAAATTTGTAATTTTTTGTCAAATGAAAAAAATGTCTCTTTTCTTTGGAAAACCATTGCCGTCCATTTGACAAACAGCGCAAAAATCGCTATGATAATACAGTAACCCGTTCCGTTCGTTTTATCAAAACGGCCGGTTCTTTTTTCACCCCTCTCACACCGGGAAGGGCGAAGGATCGAGGTGCATCCGCCCGGATTTTCTGCAAGGGCCCGGTCAAACGCCGGCGATTTGCAGGGGAGAGGGCAGGTCGATTTTGATATGAGGTGAAACTCTTGAAATTAACTGGAGCAGAAATTATTTTGGAATGCTTGTTGGAGCAGGGTGTGGACACGGTATTTGGCTATCCCGGCGGTTCGGTGCTGAATATCTACGACGCGCTGTACAAGTACAGCGACAAGATCCGGCACATCCTCACCGCCCACGAACAAGGGGCCAGCCATGCTGCCGACGGTTACGCCCGGAGCACCGGACGCACCGGTGTGGTGATCGCCACTTCCGGCCCCGGGGCCACCAACTTGGTCACCGGCCTTGCCACCGCAAACATGGACTCGGTTCCGGTGGTTGCCATCACCGGGAATGTAGGTTGTTCCGCTTTGGGACTGGATTCCTTCCAGGAAGTGGACATCACCGGTGTCACCATCCCTATCACCAAGCATAACTACATCGTCAAAGACATCAACAAGCTGGCGGACACCATCCGGGAAGCCTTCTATCTGGCCAATTCCGGTCGGAAGGGCCCGGTGCTCATCGACGTTCCCAAAGACGTCACTGCCGCGATCTGCGAATACACAGCGCAAAAGCCGGCTCCCATTCCGGTGGAAAACCACACCACCACTCATGAATTGGAGCGGGCTGTGGCAATGATGATGGAAGCCAAACGCCCCTTCATTTACACTGGCGGCGGCGTCATTGCTTCGGAGGCATCGGAACCGGTGCTGGAGCTGGTCAACCGCATGGATGCCCCGGTGTCCTCCTCCTTGATGGGACAGGGCAGCTTTGACAACACCGATCCCCGATACATGGGAATGCTGGGAATGCACGGTACCGTTACCGCGGCCAAGGCCATTGCAGAGTGTGACCTGTTTATCGGTTTGGGCACCCGGTTCAGCGACCGGGTCATCGGCGACAAAGCCACCTTTGCCAAAAACGCCAAAATCCTGCAGATTGACATTGACCCTGCGGAAGTGAATAAAAATATCGCCGTGGATCTGGCCTTGATTGGGGATGTAAAGGCGGTGCTGGAACAGCTGCTGCCGCTGCTTCCTCAGCAGGAGCACACCCAGTGGATGGAGCAGATCCAGTCCTGGAAGAAAGAATATCCTTTGGTGATGACAGCAGAGGATCCGGAAGCGGTCACTCCCCAGGATATTATCCAAACCTTGGATGAACTCACCCATGGAGATGCCATCATCACCACCGAAGTGGGCCAGCACCAGATGTGGGCGGCGCAGTTCTATCAGTTCCGTCACCCCAGAAGCTTTATCTCCTCCGGCGGTTTGGGAACCATGGGCTACGGCTTTGGCGCCGCCATGGGTGCCCAGGTAGGCAATCCGGACAAACGGGTCATTAACATTGCCGGCGACGGCAGCTTCCACATGAACTGCAATGAGCTGGTAACCGCCTACAAATTCCAGATTCCCATGATTGAAATGCTGTTTAACAACAATGTGCTGGGCATGGTCCGGCAGTGGCAGCGGTTGTTCTACGACCGCCGGTTCAGCCAGACTACCTTGGATCGGGGAACCGATTATATGCTGTTGGCCCAGGCGTACCACATCAAGGGACTGCGGATCACCAAAAAGAGCGACATCCGTCCGGTGTTGGAGGAAGCCCTTTCCCTCCACGAGCCGGTGCTGATTGAATGCGTCATCGACCGGGATATCAATGTTCTTCCCATGGTGCCTCCGGGTGCGGATGTTTCCAAACCCATTACTCACATCACCATTGAAGAAAAGGAAGGGGGCGCTCAGTCATGAAGGAAAAGACCTATGTGCTGTCCATTTTAGCGGACAATCATTCCGGCGTCCTGCTCCGGATCTGCGGCTTGTTTGCCCGCCGGGGATACAATCTTCTCAGCATTTCTGCGGCGGAAACCCAGGATCCCGATGTGAGCCGGCTCACCATCGTCACCGAAGCGGATGACCAAACCTTGGAGCAGATTATCAAACAGGTGCAGAAGCTCCACGAAATTCACGAGGTGCTGAACCT
>DVGY01000038.1 GCA_018712465.1 Candidatus Egerieicola pullicola
CTTCTTGGTGGTGAGCAGCTTCATAATGGGAGGCTGGATCACCGGCACCAAGGCCATATAGGAGTAAGCGGCCACGGCGATGGGCCCTAACAGGTGAGGCGCCAGCATGCCGGTGGTATAGATGGCGGTAGGACCGTCTGCGCCGCCGATAATGCCGATGGAAGCCGCTTCTTCCCCAGTAAAACCAAGGAGAATTGCGCCAATAAAGGTAATGAAGATACCCAGCTGTGCCGCAGCGCCCAGCAGGAAGGATTTGGGGTTGGCGATCAGGGGACCGAAGTCGGTCATGGTGCCGATGCCCAAGAAGATCAAAGGCGGATAAATGCCCAGCTTGACCCCTTGGTAGAGGTAGTACAGCAAACCGCCGCTGACCGAAGCGTTTTTATCCTGGTAGAAGCCATTGAGCAGGTTGCCCGCGGCGTCCTGCAATTCAATCACGGCGTACTGAGCCGAATCTTGGATTTCTGTGGTCAATGGACGAATCACCGTGGTGGGGGGATCCATTACTCCGCCCAAAGGCAGGTTGACCAGCAGCATGCCGAAGGCAATGGGGAGCAGCAGCAGCGGCTCATACTGCTTGGCAATGGCCAGGTACAGCAGCACACAGGCGATGGCGATCATGGCCAGATTCAGCAGCCCGTCCATGGTAAACAGTTGGGCAAAGCCGGAAGTCTTCGCCAGTTCGGTGATAGACGTAATAAATGTATCAATCATGAATTAAAAAACCTCACTTTCCGGCAGAATCAGCGGTCAAAGGGGGAAAGCTGTGCTGCCAGCCCCGCATTGCCCCAGGCAGAGCGGCCGGTACCGGCCCGCTGCAAACGAGAAATGGTGTAGGAGACGCCGGGGGCGGTTTCTTCCATCACCACGGCTACGGCAGCGGAAATCGCCGCTACCACTTCCGGAGAAATCCCGTCCTCCACCTGCTTTACCTCAGTCTGTTCCGCTTTGGCTTGGCTTTCCATGGCCTGCTGAGCCTGGCGGCGGGCATCCTGCTCCTTTTGTTCCTGGGCCTTTGCTTTCCGGCTGTTGATGGTTTGGAAAATCTTGCCCATCAGCCACACGAAAAGGATCAAAATCAGCAGTGCCGCAAACACTACAACCAGCCCTACCAGCACCACCGAAAAGGTTGTGCCCCAATCTAATTTCATGCTTACTGTTCTCTCCTTTTGGTCGGATTTTTGCCGCCGGTTCCAGCAGAAACGGCAGCCGCTGCTGTTATTATACAGGATTGCAGGAAAAAATTCAATCCTTTTCAGTGAAATCTTCTGAACCTTTTCTTGAAGTGCCCGCCTGGGAAAGAACCTGGAATCGGTGGATAGTTCCCCCTTCTAAGACAGGCGGCGGCACGTTTTCCCGGGAAAACCCGTCTCCCTCCGGTTAGTATGGGCCAAATACCCCGGTTTCATCCTTCGCCGGCCTGTTTCGCCCCCTTTCACCGGAATGTGCTTGTATCCGAAGGCCGGTTGTGTTAGACTGAAAGAACAGAACATTCTATAATGGAAAGGAGCGCTTTTCATGCTGAAGATCGGCGATCCGGCGCCGGAGTTTACTCTGCCGGACCAAGATGGCAATCTCGTTTCGTTGAAGGATTTTGCCGGAAAAAAGGTGATTTTGTATTTTTATCCCCGGGACAACACCCCTGGCTGCACCCGTCAGGCACAGGCCTTTGCCGCCGCTTATGCCCAGTTTCAGGCGATGGATGTGGCGGTGATCGGCATCAGCAAGGACAGCACCGCGTCCCATCAGCGCTTTGCTCAGAAGTATGAGCTGCCCTTTTTGCTGCTCTCGGACCCCCAGCTCTCCGCCATCCAGGCCTATGGGGTGTGGCAGGAGAAGAAGATGTACGGCAAAGTGAGCATGGGGGTGGTGCGCACCACCTTTTTGATCGACCAATCCGGCCGCATTGAACAGATCATGCCCAAGGTAAAGCCGGACACCAACGCCCAGCAGTTGCTGGACCTGTTAAAGGAAGGATAAGGAGAGGCGTTATGCTTGCATATACCTATGAAAAGCCGGGTCAATTCCGTTTGCTGGAAAAGCCGAAACCGGTTTTGCAGCATCCCCGGGACGCCATTGTCCGGGTGACGCTGGCCAGCATCTGCACCAGCGACCTCCACATCAAACACGGTTCGGTTCCTCGGGCGGTTTTGGGCATTACCCTGGGCCACGAAATGGTGGGGGTGGTGGAGCAGGTGGGAAGCGCTGTCACTTCGGTTCGGCCCGGAGACCGGGTGGCGGTGAATGTGGAGACCTTTTGCGGGGACTGCTTTTTCTGCCGCAAGGGCTTTGTGAATAACTGTACCGATCCCAACGGCGGCTGGGCCTTGGGCTGCCGCATCGATGGGGGACAGGCGGAGTACGTCCGGGTGCCCTTTGCGGACCAAGGCTTGACCCGGATTCCAGAGGGGGTTTCGGACCGGCAGGCTCTGTTCACCGGGGATTTGCTGGCCACCGGCTTTTGGGCGGTGAAGATCTCCCAGATCACCCCGGAGGACACGGTGCTGCTGCTGGGGGCGGGCCCCACGGGAATCTGCACCCTGGCCTGTGCGCTGCTGAAACATCCCAAGCAGGTGATGGTCTGCGAACCGGACCCCTCCCGCCGGAAATTTGTGGAGGACCACTATCCCGGCGTGCTCACCCTGTCCCCGGAAGAGGCGGTGGAGTTTACCCGCTGCCACAGCGCTCATGGCGGAGCGGATGTGGTGTTGGAAGTGGCCGGGGGAGAGGATACCTTCCAGTTGGCTTGGCAGTGCGCCCGGCCCAACGCCGTTGTCACCGTGGTGGCGCTGTATGAGAAACCCCAAATTCTGCCGCTGCCGGAGATGTACGGGAAAAACCTGACCTTTCAAACCGGCGGGGTAGACGGCTGCGACTGCGCCGAAATTCTTTCCCTGATTCAGGCGGGGAAGCTGGACATGACCCCGCTGATTACCCACACCTATCCCTTAAAGGAAATCGACGCCGCTTACGCCCTGTTTGAAGCCAAGGCGGATGGGGTGATGAAGGTGGCCATTGCCCCCTGACCCCCTTTTCCTCTGCGCCTGTCCCAGTTGGGCAGCAAAAATGTAGCGAAAAAAGAACCGGCTACCGGAAAATGCTCCGGCGGCCGGTTTTTGTCTGTGTACCTTTTCGTTAGGTTCCTTCCGGCTGGTGCAGGGGATACAGCCCCAAACTCTTCACCCGATGGACGTTGTTGATTAAGGTCAAGGTCATGGCAATCTTTTCGGCGTCCTCTGCTTTGGAGGACAGTTCCAGATAGAAGTTGTAGGTCCCCATCTTCATTTTGGTGGGACGGGACATAATGGAAACTAGGTTGATCCGGCTGATGGTGAAGGCGCTTAAAATCTCAAACAGCACCCCGGGATGGTCCACGCTGGGCAGCACGTACAGGGGCATTTTCACCGTCTGCCCCGGTTCCAGCTTGGCCGGTTCCCCTTTTGGCTTCACTGCCAGAAAACGGGTGGCGTTGGCCTTGGCGTCGGTGATGTCCTCCATAACAAAGGGACAGCTGCACTCCCCAAGCAGGTGTACCGGAATCACCGCCGCTTCCCCGGCTACTCCTTTTTGCACCAGATCAAAGGACTGGGTGTTGCTGTGGGTGTTGATTAGTTGGGCGCCTGACAGGGCATGGAGAGCGTGGCGGCACTGACCCTGGGCTTTAAACTGCACATAGATGGTGTGGATTTCTTCCGGGCGGCTGACATTGGCCACCAGGGCAAACTGCACCGGCACCCGAATCTCCCCCAAAGCGGTGAAATCCTTTTCCAGCAACAGGTCCAGGGTGCTTTGGACGTAGCCGTCTAGGGTGTTTTCCAGGGGCAGCAGCCCGCAGCAGCATTCTTCCCCCACCGCTTCGGCGGTTTCGTCGATGGTGGGGTAGAACGCAAGCTCCAGGTCCAACTGTTCCCGTTTGAGATATGCCTTTGCCGCACTTTCGCTGAAGGTCCCTGCCGGACCCAGCACTGCCATTTTTCCTTTCATCCGCCCTTTTCCTTCCTTCCCGCCGGTTTTGCTTTCTTTTAACATAGCATACCGGTGGAAAAAAAGCAAGGCAGGGTTAGCTGTGGGTCTGGATATAGCTGATGGGATCCACCCATTCGTCTCCATAACGCAGCCCTAAGTGGAGATGGCTTTGGTCGCCGATTTCGATCTGCGCGGTGTTGCCCACATACCCCAAAGTCTGCCCCAGGGATACCTGGTCGTCTACACTGACTTCCACATTGGCGCTGATTCCCATATAATAGGATACCGCCCCGTCGCTGTGGGACACGGCCAGACAGACCCCCCAAAGGGGATCCTCTTTCAGCTCCACTACGGTGCCGTCGGCCACGGCCTTCACCGGAGTTCCTTCTGCGGCGGCCAGATCAGCGCCGTCGTGGGTGCGCCATTCTTTTAAGGTGTTGTTCTTCACCAACTCCCCGCCGGAGAAGGGGTTGACCACTTCGCCGTCCAAGGGCATGGCGTAAACCGGCGCTTGGTTTTCAGTCACCGGAACCTCTGCCTGGGTGTCGCCCGTCTGCTCAATGGGTATTTCCTCGGCTTGGATTTGGGTTTGCTGAGTTTGCTGGGGTTGGGTTTGGGGCGTTTCCTCTTGGATTTGCGGATCCGGTTCTTCCAGCAGCAGGGAGGTGCCGTAGACCCCAAACAGCACCGCTGCCCCTACCGCCAGGATCGCTGCGCCCAGGGCTGCCGAAAACCCGATTCGGCTTTTTGTGGAATGTTTCATAGGTGAGTCCCTCCTGACGAACATGACATTGGAAATGTAGGGATAGTGTTTGCGGTTGGGGGAAACGATATTCATCCCGGAAGAAAAACCAGGGATGGGAAAATAGAATCGACAAAATTTTTCCAAAAGTAATCAAGATACCTTAGGCTTACA
>DVGY01000039.1 GCA_018712465.1 Candidatus Egerieicola pullicola
ACGAAAATAGCGGTGGGAAGAGGAATAATAGAAGAAAAGCTGCTGCAGCTCCCAAAAACGGCCTTTGGCATCCTTCAGCCAATACAGCCGCTTGGCCCCGGCGCTGAGCGGGGCCCCAAACAGCACCCAAATCACCAGCGCCGCCACAATACCGGCAATGTCGTTGCTCACCATACTGACCAAAACGCCCAGCAGCAGCCCACAGAACACCATGCTCAGCTCCATGCAGCACAGGCAAACCGATTTGGGGAAATTCTCCTTGAGCGCCCGAAAACTTTCGGTAAAGACCTGTTTCATGAACGGTCCCCACCCATTTTTTCATCCAAAGAGCGGATGTACTCCGGATCCACCAAATGATATTGAGCTTCCTGTTCCGGTTCCCCACGATAGGGGATTTTCCCCCCGATTTCAAAGCTCTTGGCGTTGCTCCAAACCGCCAGGTTCAGTAAAATGCCGTAGCCTTCCCCAGGTTGGCAGCTCCAATAAGATGGCTTGGTTCGTGGCAGTCCGCAGCCCCCCAGCAGGGTCATAATCACGCCCCCGTGGGTGACCACCGCAGCGGAGAAGATCTGCTTTTTCATCATGTCCTTCAGCAGCACTTCAAAGCCTTCCATCACCCTGTTTTCAAACTGGGCCATTCCCTCACTGCCGCCGGGCGCAGGGGATTTCATCTTATTTTCCATAAAGGTCACAAAGCGGGAATCGTCCTTGAGCTGGTCCAGACTTTTATTTTCAAAGTCTCCAAAGTCAAACTCCCGCAGCTGGGGCAGGGAAATCAAGTCCATTTCCGGGTACAGCAGATGGGCGGTCTGGACGCAGCGTAGCAGCGGCGAGGTATACACCAATCCCACGCCCGGGTACTCCCCTTCCTGCATCAAGGAGGCCAATCCGGCAATCCCTTCCGGGCAGAGGGGAAGATCGGTTTTTCCGATAAATCGTCCTTCCAAATTGGAAGCGGTCATGCCGTGGCGAATCAAATAGATATGGTAACTTTGCATGGTATTCCTCCCGCCCTTTGCTGCGGCGTTTACAAATAGTAATGTATGTTCTTATCATACCAAATTCCCCTGGCTTTTGCAAACCCTTTTGTCTCCTTTTCCGGCTTTGTGCCGTCAATTCTCTTCTTTACCCTGGCATTTCTTGGGATTTCCCGACAAAGATAATGAAAAACACCCATTTCCCTTGCACAAAGCCGACAACTTTCAAAATTTTTCTTCAAAATGGCTTTACAAACAGTATCGTTTATACTATAATCTACTATATGTGAAAACTAGACGAAAGGAGAAATGCCGGTGAACAGCGATTTCCCCCGAATTCTCTCGCTTTTGCGCAAAGAACGGGGCCTAAGCCAAAAACAAGCTGCCGCAGAGCTGCACGTATCTCAATCCCTTCTCTCGCACTACGAAAAAGGCATCCGGGAATGCGGGCTGGATTTTCTGGTGCGCACGGCAGACTTTTACGGCGTCTCCTGCGATTACCTGCTGGGCCGTTCCCCGGAACGTACCGGCGCCACTTTGATGGTGGACGATCTGCCGGAAGCAGACGTACTGGGCAAGGAAAACCGAATGCGGGGAGGCAGCATCCTCCCCACCTTAAACAAGCGGCTGATGATTAACAGCTTAAACATTGTGTTCAGCTTGCTGGAGCGCATCGGCAACACGAAACTCACCAAATCCCTGAGCCTGTATCTCATGATGGACATTTACTTGGCGTTTCGGATGCTCTATGAGCTCAATCCCAAAAACCTCTCCACCTTGTTTGTGGTGGACAAAGCCCGTTACCCCTATCTGGCAGACGCTCAGCGCTTACTTCAGCGGGCGGACCTGTCCCAACTGATGGTGCAGCTTTCCAAGGATCTTCCCCAGGAAAAAACCCTGCTGTCCACTGAACAGCTCCAAGCTAACTACCCCCTCTTTACCAGCTCCCTGTTAAACCTGATTAAAAACGTAGAAGTCACTTTGGAGCAATAATACAAAAAATAGTTTTCTGCTGCCTTTCCAACCAAATGGAAAGGCAATTTTTATTTTTCTTTTCACCCGACAAAAACACACCTTTTTTACAACAAAAACAGATTGACAATTCCCTCAAATCGTGTATCATAATTGCCGTACCAATCCAAAAAAGAGAAAGGGGAAATACAGATTGGTTCGCGACATGACCAAAGGCAGCCCAACTCGACTGATCCTGGCCTTTGCCCTGCCCATGCTGGCGGGAAGCATCTTGCAACAATTTTACAACCTTGCAGACAGCGTGATTGTCAGCTGGGGGGTAGGCGTCAACGCCTTCACCTCCATCGGCTGCACCAGCTCCATGAATTTCTTCGTCATCGGCTTTATCAACGGCTTGACCCAAGGGTTTTCCATCCTAATCAGCCAATACTTCGGGGCGAAAAACTTGGAAAGTATGCGCAAAAGCATTGCCATGTCCATCTGCCTCTCTGCCATCAGCGTGATCGTGGTGTCCTTGGCCGCCGCCCTCTCCTCGGAAGGGATCCTGACCCTGATGCAAACGCCGGATGTGTACATGGAGGACGCGGTGCTCTATTCCCGGATCGTCTACGGATGCGTGGGGTGCCTGGTGTTTTATAACATGACCTCCTCCATCCTCCGGGCAGTGGGAGACAGCCGCAACCCGCTGGTGGCCATTATCCTCTCCACCTTAATGAACATCGGCCTGGACCTGCTGTTCGTCATGGTGTTCCACTGGGGGGTGGCCGGCGCCGCCATCGCCACCGCCATCAGCCAGGTCATGGCCATGTGCTACAATCTGGTGGTAATGAGCCGGCTGGAGATCCTCCGCCTGTCCAAAAAAGACTTCAAGCCGGACTTTTCCATGGTGCGGAAGATGGTGGTGATGGGCATTCCCATGGCCTTCCAAAACTCCGTCACCGCCATGGGCGTGATGATCCTTCAAGGGGTGGTCAACAGCCTGGGTGCCCTGTACTCCGCCGCCTATGCCGCCGGGTGCAAGGTGGTCAACATCATCCAGCAGCCCAACGCCACCTTCGGCATGGCTATCACCACCTACACCGGCCAGAACCTGGGCGCCGGCAAGCTGGACCGAATCCGCAAAGGCGTGGTCCGCTGCATCGGCATCAATATGGTGATCTGCACCTGCCTGTGCCTGTGCATGATCTTTTTCTCCAAGCCCATTGCCGGCTTTATCGTCGGTTTTGACCCCAATGCCGATCAGATCATTCAGGAAGCCTCCAACTACATGGTATTCTTGAGCCTGTTCTTGTGGGTGCTGGGCCTGCTGTGGCCCTACCGTTCCGCTTTGCAGGGCATGGGCCGCACCTTTATGCCCATGGTTTCCGGCGGGCTGGAACTGGCTATCCGGATTTCCCTGGTACTCACCCTGCCCTTGTTCATGGGCTTCTGGGGCGTGATGACGGCGGAAGTCTCCGCTTGGACCGGGGCCACCATTATGCTGATCATCGACTATTACCTGGTGATTCACAAACTGAAGCACGCCACCGATTTAAACCACACTCTGCTTAAGAAAAAGGAAGCTCTAGAAAAAGTTCCCGCTATTCCGGGAAAGCATTCTTAACTCCATCCAAAGAAATACCGCCTGCCACCGTTTCAAAGTGACAGGCGGATTTTTTATAAGGCAGCCCAATCAATGGGGGTCATGCCGTGTTCTTTTAGAAATTCATTGCAGCGGCTGAAATGCTTGCAGCCAAACCAGCCGTGGTAGGCGCTTAACGGCGAAGGGTGCACCGTTTCCAAAATCAAATGGATGGGGTTGGTAATCAACTCCTTCTTCTTCCGGGCGGGACTGCCCCACAGCAAAAACACCATGGGAGTCTGCCGTTGGTTGAGGAGGGTGATTACCCGGTCGGTAAACTGTTCCCAGCCCTTTCCCTTGTGGCTGTTGGCCTGGCCTTCCCGCACCGTCAGCACTGTGTTCAACAGCAGCACCCCTTGCTTGGTCCAGCCGGTCAGCTCTCCGTAGGGAGGCAGGGGCATTCCAATGTCGGAATTGAGCTCCTTAAAAATATTTTGAAGGGAAGGCGGCGGCTTGACCCCCTTTTGCACCGAAAAACAAAGGCCGTGAGCCTGCCCCGCACCGTGGTAGGGATCCTGCCCTAAAATCACCGCCTTCACTTTATCATAGGGCGTGCTTTGCAGGGCGTTGAAAATTTTGTCCATGGGAGGAAAAATATTGTAGTTGGCATATTCTTCCTTTAAAAAAGCCCGCAGCTTTTGGTAATAGGGCTTTTCAAATTCCGGCTGGAGCAGTTCGTCCCAGCCGCCGCCAAGATGTACCATAGAGATTCCTTTCTCCTCAAAAAATGTCCGGGTTGCTTAATCAATTCCTGCGGGAATCTGCTGGGTCAAACAGTGAATGTTGCCGCCCCCCAGCAGAATTTCCCGGGTGGGGATCTGGATCACCGTCCGCTCCGGGAAGCAGTCCGCCAAAATATTGGCCGCCACCTGGTCCATGGGATCGTCGAAGGCGGGCATAATCACGTGTTTGTTGGAGAGATAAAAGTTGGCGTAACTGGCGGCCAACCGTTCTCCCGGAATGCGGGCGGGTTTCCCGTCCACGCAGTCCAGCCCACGGCATTCCTCCTCCGACACCGTCACCGGCTTGGGCAAAGGAAGTTTGTGCACCTTCAGTTTCCGTCCTTTGGCATCCCGTGCCGTTTGGAGATACTCCCAGTTTTCCTGGCAGAGAGGATACTGAGGATCCCCTTGATCTTCCGTCCAACTGAGCACAATTTCCCCAGGCTTTACAAACGCCGCCACGTTGTCCACGTGTTCGTCGGTTTCATCGTTGTAAATTCCTCGGGGCAGCCAGAGTACCTTCTCTCCCCCCAAACAGTCCAGCAGCTTTTGCTCAATTTCTTGTTGGGAGAGAGAGGGATTCCGCCCCGGGCTCAGCAGGCAGGCGGCGGTGGTCAAAAGAGTCCCTTCCCCGTCGCTGTGGATGCTGCCCCCTTCCAGCACAAAATCCTGGAGATCATAGCGGTCAATGGAATAAAGGTCGCACACCTTCCGTCCCAGATGCCGGTCCAAATCCCAGGGGAAATAGCAGCCGTTGTACAGCCCGCCCCAGGCGTTGAAATCGAAATCCGCACCCCGGCGGCGTCCCTGTCCGTCAATCAAAAAGATGGGGGCGGTGTCCCTGGCCCAGCTGTCGTCACTGGACAGTTCCACCACTCGGATGGAATCCGGCAGCGCCAGCCGGGCGTTGTCGTACTGGGCGGCAGGCGCACACACCGTCACCTCTTCACTTTGAGCAATGGCGGCGCAGATCTTCACAAAAGTCTCCCGGGCGGCGTATCCCCCGTAACTCCAACTGTCCCCTCGATGGGGCCAGATCAGAAGACACCCCTGATGCGGGGCGGATTCTGCGGGGTAGTAAAAGCCGTCCTGTTTGGGGGAAGAGTAAAATATTTGCATAAAACCTCCCTATCAAAAAACAAAGTCCTCACTTTTTTGTTTCCAAAGATTTTTGATACCGTTTCGCCAAAAATCCGGCAATGGGTTTGGGCCAGAACCGCTGAAACATCAGCAGATCCTCCTGCTGCCGGGAGTGGTTGGCAATGGCAGCGCTGGTTTCCGCTCCTTCGTGGAGACGGTGGGTCATGGCGCACTGCTTGACGTAACAGATCCGGCCCTTCCGTTGGAAGATCCGCCGCCAGCCGTCCCAGTCCAAGGTAACGTGGAGGGAATCGTCAAAGGTGAAATCCTTTAGATTGGTGAGATGATAGCTTACCGAAGGACAGCCCACAAAGTCTCCCAGCGCCAGTACCCGGCTGCGCAGCCAGCGGCACCGGGGAGCGAAAAGATTGACGAACCGGCTCATCGCGTTTTTGATCTTTAAGTTTACCGTATCTGCCGTAATCCGGTCGCCGATCTTTTCTTGATAGCGAGTATGGCAGATTAAGGAATCCGGATAGGCCGCCAGCTGCGCCATCACCCATTCCCCATATTGAGGGGCATAGGTGTCATCTTGATGGGCGATGGTAGCGTAAGGGGTTTTCACCTGGCTCAGCCCAAAATTCCAGTCCGCTCCGATGGAACTTTTTCCTTGACGGACGATGTATTCTGCGCCGTACTCCCGTGCCATCTCTTCCAAATAAGGGCTGGGGGTCGAGGTCGTCATTAAAATGGCGCTGGGTCGGGTCTGGGCCTTCAGGGAATCCAGACATTCCCGCAGATAAGGCGAATCCCCATACGCACACACCACATAGGTATGATCCGGCTGCATCCGTGCATCCCCTTCCATAGAGTCTTGCTTCATTGTAGCACATCGCCGGAGCGGTTTCAACCGGTTGCTTTTTTGATTTTTTATTTCTTTGTAGGTTTGTCAATGATGTGTTACACATTAGGGAAACTAGATAGGAGACCTCTAGTTAAGAGCCGCATAGAGAATTGTTATACACTCTTTCCGTACGGTAAGTTGCGTTTTGAAATCTTGAAAAGAATAGATGCGGTGAGAAGCATAAAATTCTTGATTGTCTTTGCGGTGACTGCATTCTGCTTTCCCATTATGCCTGGGTGTGTATGAGCGAGGGAACCGTCATAGCGCTTTTTCCAACGGTAGATGTACTGCCGGTTTACTTGATAGCGGATAGCGGCTTTGGTGACGCCGTATTTTTCAGAATAAGTAATTACTGCTTGCCTAAAGCGCATGGTTTGTGTTATTGTATTCATAGCGAATAGAGTGTCCCTGCCTTTCGGTTGGTCTGAGCAACTTAACCTTAACACAGGTAGCCTCTATTCGCTATCTTTTTTTGCTTATCTGTCACACATCATTGTAACACCTACAAAGACAGCGGAAACTCAAGATGATTGATACTTGACAATCTCCCGAAAGCTC
>DVGY01000040.1 GCA_018712465.1 Candidatus Egerieicola pullicola
ACCCTGAAAACACCCCCTCATTTGGAAGAAGGCCAGCAGATGCCGGTGTCTTCTCCCAAATCGTTGGAGGAAACGCAGCCGGTGGGACTTTCCAAGGAACGGACGGAGGTTTTGCAGGAAAAACTCAAACAATTCCACACCGGTCAAACCGGGGAGATGAACCGGACTCAGGCGCCCAAGGAAGACACCAAAGAGATCCCCAAAGGAAAACTCGATCCCTTTGCCCAGATGCATTCTAAGGAATCTGTGCGAGAAGAGGAGGAAGAACAATCTCCCCTGCCGGAAAAAGAGGAAACCATCGCCGATGGAGATTACGAATTTGAGGAATTTACCTCTTTAGATCAGGCGGATGAATTTGCCGGAGCCTTTAAAAAAACCTTCCACCGAGGCGTTTGGAAACTGGTGGGATTGGCAGTGGTATTTCTTATCAGCCTTGGCTTTTCCCTGCTGGGTAATTTGGAAGGTACACCGCTGGAAGAGTTCGGTCCTATGGTGCCCTGCATTGTTCAGTTGGTCTGCGCTGTGCTGGGATTTGGCTTGGCTTTGGATCGGATAAAAAACGGTTTTGTGACCTTGCGGCCCAGCAAAGCCTCCCGGGACAGTTTGATCAGCCTGGCCATGGTGATGGTCATTGTATTTTCGGTGGTGCTGCTGGTGGTGGATCCTCAGGCACTGCAAGCCAGCGGAGTGTACCTCTATGTACCGGTGGTGCTGTTTGAACTGCTGTTCGGGGCCATTGGCAGATTAATGGAGTATCGGACTATTATCACCAACTTCAAGGTGGTATCCGCCCCGGCTCAGTATGATAAATATTCGGTGACCATTGAAAAGAACCAGTCCTTGGCGGAGGATCTGGTTCGTCCCGGCGGCCTGGAAGAACGGGCCTGGATGGCGGAAAGCCGGAAGGCCGACTTCCTTACCGGTTTTGTGAAGGAATCCTTGGGCAATCAGTTTGGGGATAAAACGGTGAAGGTTACCACCCCCATCTTTTTGATTCTCTCCCTGCTGGCCGGAGTGCTGTCCTTCTTTTTGGGAGACATTTACACCGCCTTTACCGTCTTTACCGGATCTCTGGCGGTCAGCGCCGGTGCCATCGGTTTGTTTTTGACGGCTTTCCCCCTGTACACCACAGCCAAAACCCTGTCCCGGATGGGCGGCGCCGTGCTGGGTGGACGGGCTATGGAACAGTTTGAAGGGGTCAATTCCCTGGTTCTGGATGCGGCCGACCTGTTTTATCCCAAAAACATTACCCTGTACGGCATTAAGACCTTTTCTAATATGCCCATCGACCACGCCATTTTGGACGCCACCAGCGTTCTTTGCCGAACCAAGAGCGTGCTGGGCTGTGTGTTTTTAAAGATCATCGGCAACCACACCAACTATCTCTCCCCGGTGGACAGCATTTCCTACGAGGATGGCATGGGGATCTCTGCATGGGTCAATGACCGGCGAATCCTCATCGGATCCCGGGAATTGATGATCCATCACGGTATCGACGTTCCCAGCAAGGACTACGAGAACCGGTATCTGGAGCAAAATCGGAATCTGGTATATCTCTCTGCCAGCGGGGAACTCAGCGGTGTGTTTGTGCTGGGATTGGGCTACAGTGAAGATATCCGCAATATGCTCATTGACCTGTACAACAACAATGTGCTGGCGGTGGTCCGCACGGTGGATCCCATTCTCACCCAGCAGCGGCTGGCCCAAATTTTTGACCTACCTCTGGAAACTTTTGCTGTAGTGCCCAGCCGGCTGTCCAAGGAATTGGATGCTTCCCTGGAGCCTGCGCAAACGGCTCCGGCCCTGGTTTGCCACAACGGACGGCTGGCCAGCCAGATTTACTCGGTACTCTGCGCCAAGGTACTGGGCCGGCCCATTCATGCCGGACGCTGGTTGTACCTGATTAGCGCCGGATTGGGAGTTGCCCTTTTTGTGCTGTTTACCCTGCTGGGCGGGGTGGGACAGATCAGCAACCTGTTTTTGTGTATTTATGAGTTAATCAGCGCCCTGCTGTGCTTAGGGGTGCAGTACGCCGGAAGGTTGAAATAAAGGAATGGTTTATTACATTCTTTGGGACAGCCCTTTGGGTTCCATGTTATTGGCCCAGCAGGACGAATGCTTGATTTTTGCCCAATTTGATGCTGTTCCCAAATCAGATTGGCAGCGAAAGGAAACGCCGTTGCTTCAGCAAGGACGAGAGCAGTTGAGAGAGTATTTTGCCGGGACTCGCCGGGAATTTACCCTGCCCTTGGCCTCAAAGGGCACTCCCTTTCAACAGAAGGTGTGGGAAGCGCTGCGGACCATTCCCTATGGGCAAACCAAAAGCTATGGGGAAATTGCCCGTCAGATCGGTTCCCCCATGGGAGCCCGAGCAGTGGGAATGGCCAATCACTGCAACCCCATTGCCATTTTGATTCCCTGCCATCGCGTGGTGGGAAAAAAGGGAGAGCTTACCGGTTATGCTGGAGGTTTGTGGCGAAAACAAGCCCTGTTGAATTTGGAAGACGGCTGTTTATCATGATTTTGAGATCTCGAATTCGGTTTTGCGCCGGGCTCGAGATCTTTTTTGCCAGGGAAGGAAAAACCGCCTTTTCTCGGAAGGTAAAATATGCTATACTGACACTATTGTAGCGGGATCCGTCTACCCCGGGGAAGGAGCGGTTTGCATGAAAAAACATTACAGTATCTGGCTGGCGCCTTTGGCGGTGCTGGGTGTACTGTGCGTCTTATATGTAATCAATGGGCTGTATCCCTTCGGGGGAAACACCATCAGCTGGGGAGATATGAACCAGCAGGTGGTGCCTTTGTTGTTGGAGCTGCGCAATATCCTGCATGGGGAAGGCAGCTTGTTTTATACCATGCAGACAGCCGGGGGAATGAATTTTTACGGCGTATTTCTTTTCTTCCTCTCTTCCCCCTTTTCCTTTTTGGTGTACTTTGTCAAAACCGGGGACATGAAGTGGTTCATGAATCTGCTTTTGATTTTAAAGCTCATGACCTGCGCCGTGACGGCGGCGGTGTTTTTCCGTGCCCGATTTCCCCGGCTGCGGCAACGGTATGGAGCGCTGCTGGCAGTGTGCTATGCCTTTAGCGGATACACCTTGCTGTTTTACCAGAACATTGTCTGGCTGGACGTGATGTACCTATTCCCCTTGCTTTTGTTGGGATTGGACTGGACTTTAAACCGGCGCAAGCCTCTGCTTTACATCTTGAGCCTGTGCGCCATTATGGCCTGCCAGTTTTATCTGGGGTACATGGTGGTGATCTTTCTGCTGCTGGCGGTGGCAGTGTGGGTGTTTTGGGCGATGCCCAAGGAAAACCGTGGACGGGCCTGTGCCTGCTTTTTGGGCGCCAGCTTGGCGGCGGCGCTGCTCACCGGGGTGATTTGGGCCCCCGCTTTGCTGCAGTTTATGAAGTCGGCCCGGGGAGAAGGGTTGGTGGAGAGCCTGACCTCCGGAGGGCTGTTTGCCCATCTGGCCACCTCCCTGCCCTTCCTTTGCTCCAGCGCCCTTTTGGTGGTGTCCCTCTTCTTTTTGCGAAAGGTGTGGCAAAACCGGCGGCTGGCTGCGGTGCTGATTGTTTTTGTTCTCTGTGTTTTGCCTTTGGTGCTGGAACCGGTGAACAAAATGTGGCACACCGGCAGTTATCAGGCTTTCCCAGTACGGTACGGATTTATCACCCTGTTTTTGGGCTTCTGCCTTTCCGCTTGGGCGTTGCAGCGGATTTCGCCGGAAAAGTTGCCCAGCCACACCAGTCCAGGAGCTTTGGCAGGGGTATGGGTGGCTTTGGTGGCGGCTGTGGCAGTGGAAGGCATTCTGCTGCTCTATTTCTCCGGTGTGTTGGACAGCTATTTGTCCTCCCTTTGGGTGGACACCAATTCTATGCTGCTGCAAATGCTGGTGTTTTTACTGGTGGGGTTCGGCATGTTTTTGCTGTTGTTTACCTACCATTACGGTTATTTCACCCGCCGGGTCTTTTCGGTTTTGCTCTGTCTGCTGGTAGGAAGCCAAATCTTCTTTTCCTTGCAGGTATACATCGGGGATGCTGCCAATTCAGTGGAAAAATGGCAGCAGTACACCGCCCTGGAGAATGTGCTGCCGGAGGATGGATTGTACCGGGTGAAAACCGACAACAAATACACCGACGCCAACCTGATGGGAGGCATCGGCTACAACAACCTGGCCCACTACACCTCTTTTACCACCGAAGATTACCTCTTTACCGCCAAAAAGCTGGGGTATTCCTCTTACTGGATGGAGGTCAATTCCAACGGCGGTACCCTGCTCACCGATGCTCTGCTGGGCAATCGGTACACTGTCAGCCAGTTTGATTACCTTAACATTGCCGGGGATCCGGTATACGAAAATGAACTTTACCGCATCTATGAAAATCCTTTAACCCTGTCTCTGGGCCTGGTGGTGGGGGCGGATCAGGTGCGGGAAGAAATTCCGGATTTGGACCGGATGCAGGTGCAGCAGTACCTGTACGAAACCTTGCTGGATTCTTCCGGCAACCAGCTGATTTACCCCTATGCCCCCCAAAAGGTGAACCACATTGACATTACGGAAGAGGCGGGACGGTACTCCTTTACCTGCCGGTCTCGATACAGCGCTACCATGGAGTATGAAATCCCGGTAACAGGGCGGCAGACGCTGTACTTTGACTGCTTTGATGTCTATTCTAACAGTTTGGTGGAAGCCATCAACCAGTCCTTTGACCTGGAAGTCAACGGGAAAACCGTCACCACCAACTATCCAAATCAAAGCGTCAACGGCTTGGTGGAACTGGGCACCTTCCAGGACACCACTGTGACCATAGAGATTCAGTTAAACAAGGATTGCAGCTGCAATTCCTTTGGGGTATTCGGATTGGACGTGGATCTGTTGGAGGACACTTTGGCAGGACTTTCAGAGCAACAGGCCCAGATCACCTATGAGGGCACCACCTTTACCGCCTCGGCTTACAGCGCCGAGCCAAACCAGGTGCTCTACCTTTCCATTCCCTATGATGAGGGCTTTTCCTGCACCGTCAACGGGCAGCCGGTGGAGGTTCAGCGGGCCAACTCCGCTTTTATGGCTATCCCCTTAGAGCAGGGGGAAAACACGGTGGTGCTGACCTATACCCTGCCGGGCTATTGGGCCGGAGTGGTCCTTACTGGGTTGGGAGCGCTGGCTCTGATTGGATTTTTGTGGTATCAAAAGAAAAACCGTCCGCCTTTGGTGAAGCTCAATCAGGTCTGCGTAGGGGCGGTAGGGGCCTTGGGCGTGCTTTGCTTCTTGGCGATTTACGTCATGCCCTTATTGGTTTGGACCGCCGGACAGTTTCTCTGATTGAATTTCCGAGGAAAATATGCTATACTGGGCACATCTTAGAACAATTACGGAAACATTCCGAAAGTAGAATGGGAGAGAGTACATTGGCCAAACAGCAAAAAATGGTGGAGGACATTACCTCCATGGAAGTGGATTTCGCCAAATGGTACACCGACGTGGTGAAAAAGGCGGAACTGGTGGATTATTCCAGCGTCAAGGGCTGCATGATTATCCGGCCCTATGGCTATGCCATCTGGGAAAACATCCAGGCAGATTTGGATAAGCGGTTTAAGGAAACCGGGCATGAAAATGTGTATATGCCCCTGCTGATTCCGGAACACCTGCTTCAGGTGGAAAAGGATCATGTGGAAGGTTTCGCCCCGGAAGTGGCCTGGGTCACCCAAGGCGGGGAAGAAAACCTCAGCGAGCGGCTCTGCATCCGCCCCACCAGTGAGGTGTTGTTCTGCGAGCACTACAAGAAGATCATCAATTCTTACCGGGACCTGCCCAAACTGTACAACCAGTGGTGCAACGTTATGCGGTGGGAAAAGACCACCCGTCCCTTCCTGCGTTCCAGCGAATTTTTGTGGCAGGAAGGCCACACCATGCACGAAACCAAGGAAGAAGCTATGCAGGAAACCATGCAGCAGCTTCGCACCTATGAAGATTTCTATCGGGATACCTTGGCGATCCCTGCCGTTACCGGCCGGAAAACCGAAAAGGAAAAGTTTGCCGGTGCGTTGGAAACCTACACCATCGAGCCCATGATGCACAATGGCGTGGCCCTCCAAGGCGGCACCAGCCACTATTTCGGCACCCACTTTGCTGAGTGCTTCGGCATTACCTTCACCGGCCGGGACAACACCCAGCAGGTGCCCCACCAGACCAGCTGGGGGGTTTCCACCCGGATGATCGGCGCCATTATCATGGTTCACGGGGATGACAACGGCCTGGTGCTGCCCCCGAAAATCGCCCCCATCCAGTTGGTGATTGTGCCCATCGCCGTTCACAAGCCCGGTGTGCTGGAAAAGGCAAGAGAGCTGCAGGAACAGCTGAAAGGTCAGTTTAGAGTGAAGCTGGATGACAGCGACAACTCCCCCGGCTGGAAGTTTGCTCAGTACGAGATGAAGGGCGTTCCCCTGCGGCTGGAAATCGGCCCCAAGGACATCGAAAACAATCAGTGCGTACTGGTGACCCGGCACAATCGGGAAAAGACCTTTGTTTCCTTGGACGAGCTGCCTAAGATGATTGAGCAGAAGCTCCAGGAGGTCCACGACGGCATCTACCAGCGGGCGCTGGAAAACCTGAAGGAAAAGACCAGTGTAGCCACCACTTTGGATGAATTCTTGGACATCGCCCAGAATAAGCCTGGCTTTATCAAAGCTATGTGGTGCGGGGATTCCGCCTGCGAAGATAAGATCAAGGAACTCACCAATGGGGTGAAGAGCCGGTGCATCCCCTTTGAGGAAGAACACCTCTCCGATACCTGTGTTTGCTGCGGACGGCCTGCCAAACACATGGTATACTGGGGCAAGCAGTACTAAAAAACAGTAAGACAAAAACAAAGAGGACTTCAAGCAGATCCATGCCTGAAGTCCTTTTTCTTTTCATTTACTCTTACTCGTACAGAGGATATTTGCCGCACAGTTCATTGACTTTGGCCCGGATTTCTTCCTGGTGTTCCAGGTAATCTTCACGGGCAGTGCGGTAGATGCACTCAGCGATGACCTTCATGTCTTCCGGCTGCATACCCCGGCTGGTGACAGCAGGGGTGCCGATGCGGATGCCGCTGGTGACGAAGGGTTTTTCCGGATCGTTGGGGATGGCATTCTTGTTTACGGTGATATACACCTCATCCAGCCGCCGTTCCAATTCCTTGCCGGTGATGTGGAAGTTCCGAGTGTCCACCAGCATCAGGTGGTTGTCGGTGCCGCCGCTGACCAGATCAAAGCCGTAGTTCATCAGCTCTTTGGCCAGCATGGCTGCGTTGTCGATGATCCGCTGGGCGTATTCCTTAAAGGAAGGCTGCAACGCTTCCCCAAAGCAAACGGCTTTTGCAGCGATGACGTGCATCAGCGGGCCGCCCTGGGTGCCGGGGAACACGGCCTTATTGATCTTCTTGGCGATTTCTTCATAGTTGGTGAGGATCAAGCCGCCCCGGGGACCCCGCAGGGTCTTGTGGGTGGTGGTGGTGACCACATCGGCGTAGGGCACCGGATTCTGGTGCAGTCCGGCGGCCACCAGTCCGGCGATGTGGGCCATGTCCACCATCAGGTAGGCGCCCACTTCCTTGGCAATCTGACCAAGACGCTCAAAATCAATGGCCCGGGGATAGGCGGAAGCGCCGGCCACGATCATCTTGGGCTGCACT
This sequence comes from Candidatus Egerieicola pullicola, assembly GCA_018712465.1. Classification (GTDB taxonomy): domain Bacteria; phylum Bacillota; class Clostridia; order Oscillospirales; family Ruminococcaceae; genus Egerieicola; species Egerieicola pullicola. Next base: position 7,684 of record DVGY01000040.1, read on the forward strand.
TCTTTAGCAATGGCTTCCACGTGGTCGTAGTCGATGGTTTCGGTATCGTCCTCCACCCCGTAGGAATGGAACTCAAAGTATTTACCGGAAAGGTTTACCGGGGAGCCGTGGGTCAAATGTCCGCCGTGGGCCAGGCTCATGCCCAGCACTTTGTCCCCAGGCTGAAGCAGGGCGAAGTACACGGCAGTATTGGCTTGTGCGCCGGAGTGGGGCTGAACATTGGCGAAGTTGGCGCCAAACAGCTTTTTGGCCCGCTCAATGGCGATGTTTTCCACAATGTCCACATCCTGGCAGCCGCCGTAATAACGCTTACCGGGATAGCCTTCGGCATATTTGTTGGTGAGAACGCTGCCCATAGCAGCCATCACTGCCGGGGAGACGATGTTTTCACTGGCAATCAGCTCAATGTTCCGGCGCTGACGTTTCAGCTCCAGGTTCATGGCGTCCCCCACTTCCGGGTCCGCCTTCATCACATAGCCGATGGTATCTACCAAATCCTGATACATAATTTTGACTCCTTCCAGATTGGAAAAACGGGTAACGATTACTGTTATTATACACAAAACCGCCGGGGAAGTAAAGAAAAAACCGGAACAACTCACTTGTTGCCTTGCTCATCCAAGGGGATTTGCTGCTGCCAAATCCGGTAGCGCAGGGCAGCCTGCTCGGTTTTGTTATCCCCGAAGTGGTAGTAGACGTGGTCTTTGATGTCGTCGGGGAGATACTGCTGCTTCACCCAATGGCGGGGATAGTCGTGGGGGTAAAGGTAATGCTGCCCTTTGATTTCCCGGTCTGCCCCGTCGTAGTGGACGTTTTGCAGCTGCCGGGGAAATCCCCGGCCCAGTCCCCGCTGGACGTCCTGGGAGGCTTGTGCTATGGCCAGGTAGGCGCTGTTGGACTTGGGCGCAGTGGCCAGCAGCACCGCTGCATCCGCCAGGGGAATCCTGGCTTCCGGCAGTCCCAACTGCAAGGCGCTGTCCACACAGGCTTTCACAATGGGGATGGCCTGGGGATAAGCTAAGCCAATGTCCTCCGCCGCAATGACCAGCAGACGCCGGCAGGGGGAAAGGAGATCTCCTGCTTCCAGAATCCGGGCCAGGTAAAACACCGCAGCGTTTTCATCGCTGCCCCGGATGGATTTTTGCAGGGCGGAAAGGAGGTCGTAGTGCTGCTCCCCTTCCCGGTCATAGGTATTGGCGCTTTTTTGGGCAAGCTGTTGAGCCAGTTCCAAAGAAACGGTGCGCCGGCCTTCTTCTTCCGGGGCGGCTAGGCAGCAGAGCTCTACGGTGTTGATGGATTTGCGGACATCTCCGCCGCAGTTCATGGCAATGGCGCGTTCTACCTCTGAATCGTGTTGGATGGGGCAGTTTAGCCGCTGCTCCATGGCTTCAAACCCCCGGTGTACGGCCTTGACCGTTTCCTGGGGAGTGACCTGCTTGAATTCAAAGACAGTGCACCGGCTTAAAATAGCCCCGTAAACATAGAAATAGGGATTCTCGGTAGTGGAGGCAATGAGGGTGATGCTGCCGTTTTCCAGGTATTCCAGCAGGGATTGCTGCTGCTTTTTGTTGAGGTATTGGATCTCGTCCAAATACAGCAAAATCCCGTTCATCCCCGCCAACGTTTTGGTCTGGTCCATAATTTCCTTTAGGTCGGCGGTGGAACAGGAGGTGCCGTTTTTCTGGTATAGCTTTTTGTGGGTTTGGGCAGCGATGATTCGGGCCACCGTGGTTTTTCCCACGCCGGAGGGGCCGTAAAAGATCATGTTGGGAATCTGGCCGGATTGGATGATGTTGTATAGCGCCCGGCCGGGGGTGAGCAGATGGGGCTGCCCCACCACTTGATCTAAGGTTTGGGGACGCAGGGCGTCTGCTAACGGGGTATTCACCGCTCCATCCCCCTTTTCCGGTTTTCCAGAGAGTAGGGATTGAAGGCGCTGCCGGGACCGAAGAAGTGCTCAAAGGCCAGATGGATGCTTTCATCCCAGAAATACCATTCGTGGATGCCCGGCCATTCCAGATAGGTGAAGTCGTAGTGCAGGGGCTTCATGGCTTGGGCCAGATTCACGCTCATCTGGTGGATGAAATCCTCGGTGCCGCAGGTGACAAACAGTTTGGGCTTTACTGGCTTGGCATCCTGCTTTCGGGCCAGTTCAAACAGATCATAGGGCTTTAACAGCTCCGGCTGCTGCCGAAATTGTTCCAACACTTCCCGGCCTACAATGCCCATAACTTCCCGAAGAGGCATGAGAGGCTTTTCGATTTGGCAGGCCTCCATCACCAGGTTGATGTCGCAGGCAGGAGAAAAGGCGGCGCAGCCCGCATATCGCTCCGGATAGGTCAGGGCACAACGCAGGGCCCCATAGCCGCCCATGGAGATGCCCATGACATACCGGTCCTCCCGCTTGGGGGATACCCGAAACAGGGTTTCCATGATTTCCGGCAGTTCTTGGGTGATGTAGGTAAAGTAAGGGGCACCCTCCACCATATCGATATAAAAGCTTTTTTGCACTTCCGGGATAATCAGCATTACATCATAGTCCTGAGCCAACAGAGAGCAGCGGGTGTTCAGCACCCAGTCCGTGCTGTTGTCGCTCAGGCCATGAAGCAGATAAACCGCCCGAAAGGGACCGTTATGATTTCTGCGTTTGGAGGTGATGATCCGCACAGCGGTGTTCATTCCCAGCACATTGGAATAGACATTGCCGGTAAAATCAGCCATAGGAAAATCTCCTTCTTCGGCAGGGTCAGCCGATAATTTGAATTTGAGTTACCAGAGAAATCATGCCGACCACTACCAAAATCCAGAAAAAGAAATTGGTAATCAGCAGATTGATTTTAGCACGGTTGGTAAGGTTGGTGTCCCAGTCTCGGTTTTGGAAAGCCCGGAGGTGCTTGCTGGACCAGAGAGCTACCGAGCCCATCCCAATTAGTAAGAGCAGCAGTACTCCTGCAATGTAAAAGGGCAAAGAGAGCCAATCCAGGCAAAGCCAAACTAGGCTTACTCCGGCACTCACCACCATGGGCACCAGCACGGAAAAGCTGCGCAGCCGTACCAGTCCCAGAACCAGGCCCAAAAACAGCCGGAATACCAGCTGATCCAAGGTGGGGGATAAAATGGCGTAGAGTACTGCACTGACCAGCACGGCTACCAGCTCGCCAAATTCCTTTAACCGTCCGATGACCAGTCCACGGAAAAAGAACTCTTCCAGCAAAACCGGAAGCAGTACCAGCGCTGTCAGTTCCAGCACAAAGCCGCCCAAACTTTCCGGTTGGGGAGCAGTTTCCTGTTCGTAATAAAAAGGGGTGGTGACGCGCATCAGCCAAAGCCCTCCGGCAGTGAGCAGTCGGGCTAGAGCGCTCATTCCCAGGCCGATGCCTAAAGCGTAGCCATACCGAATGCCCATAGCCTTTTTTACTCCCACCACCCCTTTGGAACGATCTCCGCAGAGCCACAAAATCAGGCTGGCGGGAAGGTAGGCACACAGCAGGGTGAACATCCGCGCCATCAATTCTCCTTCCCAGGAAGAAAACCCCAGATGAGCTGTCAACACCTGGAAAGGAGGCAGCAGCACCAGCCAAAGGCCCAGCACCAGCATGGTGGAAAGAATCACCAGATGGTAGCGCATGGTCAAATTTCGTCGCTCGGTGAGTTTGGGGGTGGCGGGCAGGTAGCCTAACCCGCTGACGTAGGTCACCGGTTTTTGTTTTTCTTTGGATTCCATGCCTGGTTTTCCTCCTTTTGACAGGCACACCCAGATTTTTCGGTTCTGTGTCAAGCGTTATTTTTATACCAGTTGTATTTCCGCCGGTTTTCAACAGAATTTTCCACTGCTTTTTTTAGGCTGTTGAGAAGGTTTTCAACTTCTCATCGGGGAAAAACCCAGGATTGTCAACATTATCAACAGAGTTTTCAACAATTCCAGGTGAAAACTTCCTCTACGGCGGGTATAAATGTTAATAACCATGTTGAGAAAGTTGAAAACCAAAAAGTCAATCTTTTGGGGAACGGTTCCAGCCTCCCGACTTTTTTCGACGTTCTCTAAGTTGGGCGAAAAAACGACGCAGCAACTCTGCGCAGTCTTCTTCCAGCACTCCGCCGGTAACCTGGGGCTTCCAGTTGTAGGGCAGCTGATAGAGCTGCACCACGCTGTCAACGGAGCCGGCTTTGGGGTCTTTGGCCCCATACACCACCCGGTCGATTCGGGCGTTTAAAATGCCGCCGGCACACATGGGGCAGGGTTCCAGGGTGACATAAAGGGTGGATTGGGGGATTCGCCATCCTCCCAAAGCCAGGCTGGCCTGCTTGATGCAGAGCAGTTCGGCATGGGCTAAAGGATCCTTGTCGATTTCCCGGCGGTTGTAGCCGGCGGCGATCACTTCCCCGTGGCGTACTAACACGGCGCCCACCGGTACTTCTCCCAATGAGGCAGCAAATTCCGCCTGTTGAATGGCCAATGTCATAAACTGTTGATCTTCAGTCATAGAATCTCCTAAATTTTAGAATTTTCTCCAAATGCGACGATGAATTTTATCGCTTTTTTCAGAGGGAGCAGGAAAATGACGACCGGTTTTGAGCTCCTTCGACAGATACTGGGAGTATAATACGGAATGGATATTACAAAATCCCATGATGTTTTTATTTACTTAACTTCAAATCTTAAAACAAAAGGGGAAGATGTGATGTGAAAGCAGCGGCGAAAACCGAGTATACACTGATGGTCACCCAATGCTGGATCGAAGGAGAGCCGGTTACACAGTACGGCGTTCGCTGGAAGACTGCCGTGGGAAAAGGCAGCCTTCCCAATCTCACGGAAGACAAGCAGAAAGCGCTCACCTTTTTGGGCCGTTTGCAGCAGGAACAGCCGGAGCCGATCCACCTGAAAGATTTGGCGGAAGACTTTTTGGAGGAGTGTTACGGACCTCCTTCCGGCGCCGTTTGACGCTTAGTAGAAAAACTCAAATAACCGGGCGCACTTCTTTTGGGGCAGGGCCACGGTGAGTTTCTGCTGGTAGACGGAATAACGGCAGTCCTCGCTTTCCGGATAAATACATTTTACCCGCTGAATGGGCTTTTTAGTGGGAAGAGAAAGGGTCATGACATCTTGATCTATCCCAAATACTGCCACAAAGCCGCCATTGGCATCTTCCAGCCCAAAGGCCAATACCGGGTCGTTTTCCCGGCTCAGTCCCAGAGGAAAGAAGGGGGTGGAGCGGATCAGCCGGCGGCGGATTTTGTCCTTGTATAGAGCGATGCCTTCTGCCATGAGATCCAGCTGTGGCTGGCTTAGCTGCCACACTTTTCCGCTGATATAGGGCCGCAGCAACAGGCCGGTCACCATGCAGAAGATCACGTGTTCCCGTTCATCTTCATAGGGGTACACCCAGCAGCCGCTTTGCTCCGGGGTTACTGCCGAAGCAATGACGCTGGCAATGTAAGCGTTAGAGATGTAGTCGGTTTGGTCGGAGATGGACTGTAAGCTGTGGAGCTGCAAAAAGCCGTAGTCCATTCGTTGTCCGCCACTGCCGCAGTTTTCGATCACCAAGAAGGGATACCGGTGGTAGAGGTAACGGTACCAGTCTTGCACGGCTCGGATGTGCTCCAACAGGGCATCGCCGCAGCTGTCGCTGTTGATGTCGCTGCCGATCCCGGTGTTTACATTGTAGTCCATCTTAAAGAAGTCTACACCCCAGTCCACAATCATAGGCTCCACAATGCCGGAAACGTAGTCCAGCACTGCCGGGTTGCGGAAATCCAGCAGGTAGCGTTGGTTTTGAGCCACCCGTTTGCCGTGGCGGCAGAAGAACCAGTCGTCGGGAAGGGTTTTGGCCAAGGGACAGTTCATCCCCATCCCTTCGATTTCCAGCCAGATTCCTGCCTTCATCCCTTTTTGGTGGATGTAGTTGATGACCTTTTGGATGCCGTTGGGGAACCGTTTTTTGGAAACTTCCCACTGCCCGATGCTGTCCCACCAGTAGCCGTCCGCATACCAGCCGCAGTCGATGCAATAGTATTCGCAGCCAAGTTCCGCCGCCCGGTCGATCATTGGCAACAGAGTTTCTTCTGTGGGGTCGCCCATAAGGCAATTCATGTAGTCGTTAAACACCACATTGCAAAGGGCGGCATCTTCGCTGAGCCGGCGCATATCCCGGCGGTATTGGTTCAAAGCTTGCAAAGCGGCTTGGGTGTCCCCTTCCACCACTCCAAAGGCGGCGGGGACAGTGGTAAAGCTTTCCCCGGGTTTTAGGCTTTTCCACCAGTGGTCCTCTGCTTCGGTAGGGCCGGACAGGGCCACATAAAGGTAGCCTCCGGGAGTGGCGCCATATTCCGCCAGCCAGGGGCCACCGGATTCGATCTGCCAGAACCAGGTCAAGCCCTCTTCTTTGTCCTGAATCATGCCCATAGGCAGATAGTCGCAGCTGCTCCAGCTGCCGTGGCTGCCGTAGGTAAAGCGGTTGAAGCTGTGGCCGAAGCAACCCTGCCCGTGGATGGGCAGACGGGTTAAGCCCACCTGGCTAATGGGCTGCTCCACCCAGCGGCATTCCCCATACCAGCAGGAATAAGGAATCCACAGGGTGGTTTTGTCGTAGTAAGGCTGTTTGCCTCCTTTGGCTAAGCCGTGGTACACAAAAGAAGAGACGTATTCCAACCCCACTTCTTGGGTGCCTTGGTTGTCCAACTGAGTCCAGCACCGCACGGTGGGGGTGTCGGCATAAAATTGGATATGGCTGGTGACATACAGGCCGCTGCTGGAGGTATAGTGGATTTCAATTTTGCGGCCATAGTTGTTGGCGTATTCCTCTCGGTCGTCATATTCCAGCTCCAAACCGGCTTTGGTGCCGTTGTGCTTGTAGCCGGTGGTTTGGAGGGTGGTGTCACCGGTGAGCTGCAATTCCACCGGAGTAAACCATTGTTTGGATTCTTCCGCCACCTGGACAGGTTGTTTTCCTCGAGGGGTCACTTCCAGCAGCCGGGTCTGAAAGGAATCGGTAATCTCAAAGCGCAGCAGCAGACTGCCCTGTTCCAAGGTAAAATATTGGGCCATGAAAACATTCGCCTCCCGATAGTCTTTTTTGTTATTGTATCATAAACCGAGAAAAGTGCAACCAAAAGAAAGGGCGGAAGATGCATTTTAAGGACAAGTGTGCTATACTGAGTTTAGTTTTTCAGGGAAACACTCCCTGTATTGTGAGGTCCTGTTATGCCTTCGAATTCCCTTACCTCTGCGCAGAAGCGGCGCAAGCGGCATTTGACCCGTTCGTTGCTGCGCCGCCGCGTCAAGGACGTGGCTCTGCATGTTCGGCAGCGTTGGCTGGAAGCCTACCCCACCATTTTAGTTTCCTTGTTCTTGATTTTGTCGGTGTGGCTGCTTTTTGGAGTGAGTTTTATTATTATTCCTCCGGTGCTGATTCTGGTGTTTCGCCAGCGGCACACCCAGGAATTTTCCCTTCGCGGTTTACTGCGCACCTATTGTATTTTACTTTTGGTCTGCTTGGCGGCTTTTTTGGCTACCATCAATCTGCCTCTGTGCGCTTTGCTGAATTTGGCGGTGCCTTTTTTGGTCGTGGGACTGCTTTCGGATAAGTTCAACCCCAAATCCTATTTCGTTTACGGCATGGAGTTTGTGTTTTTCCAGATGACTCCTGTGCCCCTGTCTCACCTTGCCATGGAGCTGGTGGTGATGCTCTATGGATTTTGCATGGTGACACTGTTTTTGTGGCTGCACAGTCGCCGCATTCGGAAAAAGCGGGACTATGCCACCATCCGCCGGGGACTGGAACTTCTTTCCCTGGAGATGGAAAAATTGTCCAACGGCGAGGACATTTCCCAGGAACGGGACGCCTTTCCTCCTATGATGGCCCACATGAGCCGGGTGGTGTACGGATCCCGGAACTTTTCCTATCTGGCGGACGATTACGGCAAAATCAATTATTGGTGTATGCTCTTGTTCCAGCGATTTCACTATTTTGTCAGCACCTTTTACAGCTCTCGACGCTCCCTGTTGGAAGGGGAAAAGAAATTTTACCGCCAGCTTTCCGGATTGCTGGGGCAGGCTGCCCGGGGATTTAATCAGCCGGGACGCCGAATGTTGGTGCGCAGCATCCGCAGTTTTGCCCGGCTCAACCGCCTTCCCCGCAAGGACGAGGAAGACGCCATTCAGGAAATCTTGCGGCTGTTGGAATTCTGCTTGATGCAACGGGAAAAGGCCTACTTTTACCGCACCCGGCTGAAAAAGGAAGGAAATTGGCAGGTGCCGGAAAAGAAGGACGGGGAAGCTCGGTGGAAGCAGTATTTTCAATGGGATCAGTTTCAGGTGCGGTTTGCCCTCCGGTTGGCGGTGGTGCTCTGCGTCACCTTTTCCTTCTGTAAAATCACCGGCTGGGAACACGCTTATTGGTACCCCATGACCACCTTTTTGATGCTGATGCCCTATGCGGAAGAAAGCCTGTTAAAGATCAACAACCGTATTTTGGGCACAGTGGCCGGGCTGGCAGTGAGTTTTGTGTTGATGAGCTTGGTTCACTCCATGGAGGGACGGGTGCTAGTGGTGGTGCTGATGACCTGTTTGATGTATTACGCTCCAGTGACCTCCTGGACCATGCCCATGTACGCCACCTGCTACGCCATGGCCATTTCCACTTTGTATCTGAATCTGGATGCTGCCATTGTGCTTCGGCTGGTGTATGTGCTGCTGGCGGCAGCCACCACCTTTTTGGCCAATCGGTTTTTATTGCCAAACACCGCCAAAACAGAATTTCGAAAAACCGTCCGGCAGCTCTTTGACATTGATTTAGAGATTGTAAGCTTGATCCGCACCGATGCGGGCAAACGGGAAGCCCTCAACCAATTTCGGGATCTGATGGTGCAGTCCAATTTGGTCAGCGAGGAGATCGCCAAGTCCTTGAAAAACGATTTGAAGCCGGAGGAACGGGACTATTACAGCCAGATGCTTCCCCTCCACCAAAAGCTCATCGAGGAAATGGAGCAGATGTACAGCTATCTCTACCATCGCCAAAATCGGTTTGACCGCTGGGACAACGTGATGCTCACCCAGTTTCTGGACAACCTCAGCGACTCCATCCGCCGGATTCGGCTGGGGTATACCAGCCGGGAGCTTACCCCTTTTTTAGAGCCTGGAAAAACCGCCAAGCCCTTCGGCAAATTGGAAGACAAGTTGTACTTCAATACTTTGACGGTGCAGTGTATGGAAAGCGTGGATAAATTGATGGCGCTCAGCAGCCGTGCCGGTGGCGCGGTGCATGAAAGGGAACCGGGAAATATTGGGGGAAATTTTCCCCTCAATTAACTGGGAACTTTCCCTAGAATTTTACAATTTCCCCTTTTCTTTTTTGGCGGGGGGCGGTATAATAGAGGAAGTAAATCGAAAGCAAACCTGCTTTGTGCCGGAGGAGGAGACCTATGCGTCAGGAAAAATTGGAATTTTTATCCCTTTGGGCCATCAATAACGACATGGAGCTGCCCCGGATGCTGCAACAGCTGGAGCGGCTGAAAAAGCGCGGCATTCAGGGCGTCATGCTGCGGCTGCGGCATTATACCAATGTGCCCGCCTTTTTAAGCGACGAATACATGGACATCGTCAATCAGGTGATTTTGCGGGCCAAAGAGCTGGATTTGAGCTTCTGGCTTTATGTAGAAAACACCTTGACCCGGCAGATCGTCATGAAGGAACACCCGGAACTCACCTGTCAGTGGCTGGAATTCCATGACGGACAGGTAGAGGTGAAAACGAAAAATGCGGTGAACTCCTTGAGCCTGTCCGACACCCGGCTGATGATCCGCTATGCTTTGGACAAGTACGCCACCATGCTGGACGAGGATGCCTTTGAGTACATCTCCGGTTTCTTTTCCGATGAAGTTGGCTTTATTGACTCCAAGGAAAAGAGCAGCTGCCGGGAATGTGGGGGAATCCCCTGGTATCAGGAAATGCCGGCCCGGTATTCCGCTCAGCAGGGGGACGAGATCCAGGACAAGCTTCACCTCCTCTTTGAGGACGGAGAAGGAGCGGGTCAATTCCGGATCTGGTATTGGGAAAACCTGTCTGATTTGCTGGCAGAACACTATTACAAGCCTTTGCAGCGTTGGTGCACCAATCACGGCAAATTGTTTGCCGCTCATGTGAAGGGAGAGGAAAACCCTCTGTTCTCCTTGACCTACTGCGGCAGCGTGTTTAACATTCTGCGCTATGTGGCGGTACCCGGTATGGACTGCTGCGGACGGGTGCCGGGAAATAATTTCTATCCCCGGATTATGTCCAGTCTTTCCGCTCAGTTCTCCAACGGGGAATCCATTGCGGAAAGCTTGGTGGGCGGCGGCTACGGCATGACCCCCGGCGATTTTGAACGGTATATGCTTTGGCTGAAGAGCCACGGCATCACCAAGGCGTTGATCCACAGCCATATGTATACCTTCACCGCCGATGGGATCCGGGACTGGCCGGCTTCGGTGCCTACCCATATGCTGTGGCGGGATGTGACCCCCAGCCTCATCGACGACATCAACCACACCAACACCCGGATCAAGGACGGCGTTACCAGTCTGTTGATCTGCCCCACCCGTGGGGTGATGGCCAATTTCACTCCGGATCAGTTGGCCCAGATGAATGAGTACAACGGGGAAAATGTCTCCGATTCCGAAGCAGCCCGGATCAGCAACAGCGTGGTGGAAATCTGCGACGAGCTGTATAACTTCAAGGCTCAGTTCCATCTCAGCGATGAAAAGCTGGTGGAAGAATGCGGCAGTGTCCGGGACGGTGTGCTCACCATCGGCAAGGAATGCTACACCCGTTTGGTGGTCAGCGACGACCTGGTTTGGACCGATAAGGGCAAGGATCTGCTGGACCAGTTTGTAAAGGGCGGCGGACAGGTGGTCAGCTACGAGGACTACAAGGTGGTAAAGGGCCAGGATTACCTGGTGCGGTACACCAGCCCCAATGCAGCTTTGTATCAGCTGAACAACGCCATTGACCTGGAACAGCAGGATTGGCAGTTTGCCCCGCCCATCGAAAATAAGCTGCTGATGCAGTGGAATGCCACTGGGGATACTTTGGAATGCCCCATCCAGGTGGAGGAGCTCACCGACGATATGTTCCCCATGACTTTGTCCATTTCCGACAAGGTGGCAGGCGCTTACTTCAATGGAGCCAAGCTGGTCAGCCAGCGGCGCAACCGCAACGGCTTTGACATCTACCCCATTACCCGGGAAATGTTTGTCCCCGGCAAAGAACAGTTGGTGAAGGTGGATGTGTCCGGCTGCAAGGAAAAACAGCCCTTTGCCTTCTTTAACGGCCGGTTCTTGGTGAAGAACAACACGGGGTATACCCAGTTTGGCAAGCGGGCTTACACTCAGCTGAAAACCAAGTACGATTTCTATTTGACCCCCTACTCTGCTTTCCAGGGCGGCAACCTGTTGGAAGCGGGCTTCCCCTTTGTGAGCAAGCCCATTACCGCCACCAAGCAGTTTAAGGTACACACCGACCTGGATCATGCCCAGATTCACCTCACCGACATTGCTGCCGACGCAGCCAAGGTATTCTTGGACAACGAGTTTTTGGGTTACACCTGGGGTACCCGTTGGATTATTCCGGTGGAGCATATTTCCGCTAACCAGGAGCATACGCTTCGGCTGGAGCTGGTGCCCAACACCTTCAACCTTTACGGCCCCCACCGCCACATTGATGGCAACCGTTTGATGACCACCCCCGCTCAGTTCTTGGGTGTGCGGAACTTTGCGGATAAGCCCGGTGCGCCGGAGAATACTCTCACCGACGAATATAAGTTTGTGAAATTCTCCCTGTCCGGCCGGATCCGGATTCGGTAAATAAAAACAATACTGCCCGTTCTCATAGCAAGAGCGGGCAGTTTTCTTTTGTGTGCAGTAAAAGCGGGGTCAACTTTTGTCTTTGGGTTTAAAGATCAAAGCAGCCAGCAACCCGAAGAGGATGGCTGCTGCCAGCCCGGCGCTCCCGGCAGTGAAGCCTCCCATCAGCGCCCCGATCAGGCCGTATTGGTCCACCGCATCACGGACTCCTTGGGCCATCAGGTTGCCGAAACCGGTCAAAGGTACGGCAGCTCCCGCTCCTGCGAAGTCGATGAGATATTGGTAAATGCCAAGTCCTCCCAGAATGACTCCAGCTACCACATAACTGGTGAGAATCCGGGCGGGGGTGAGCTTGGTGTAGTCGATTAAAATCTGACCAATGGCGCAGAGAGCGCCTCCCACCAAAAAGACGTAAAAATACTGCATCCTTACCCTCCTTGGAACACCGGCGCAGGGTCGGTGGAAAGATAGACCAGATGGGAAATGCAGGGAATGGAACAGCCCTGTTGACAGCTTACCGTAGACATCAGCGCTCCGGTGGCCAAGAACAGCACCTGGTGGAGTTTCCCCATCTCCAGCTGCCGCATAAGATACCCACAGCCCATGGAAGCGGCGCAGCCACAGCCGCTGCCGCCGGCATGGACATCCTGGGTTTTTTGGTCAAAGATCAAACAGCCGCAGTCTTGGTGTATAGAGGTGACATTGACCTGCTGCTGGGCCAAAAGCTGGTAAAACAGCTTGGTGCCCACCTGCCCTAAATCTCCGGTGAAGATGCCATCGTATTGGTGGGGTTGAGTGCCGGTGTCCTGGAAAAAGGTAAGCAGGGTGGCGGCAGCAGCAGGGGCCATGGCTGCCCCCATGTTGTTGATGTCGTGGACTCCCAGATCCTGAATAGTGCCGATGGTCACCGCTTTCAAATACGGGGGCTTGCTGGACTTGCCTACCAGGGCGGCGCCGGAAGCGGTGGCAGTCCACTGGGCGGTGGGAGGACGCTGGCCGCCGTACTCCAAGGGATAGCGGAACTGCCGTTCGGCGGAACAAAAGTGGGAGCTGGTCACCGCCAGGATGGGATCAATGACTCTGTTGTCCCCCAGCAGCCCCGCCAAAGCCAGGGCTTCGGTCATGGTAGAGCAGGCGCCGTACAACCCGAAAAAGGGGATCAACAGTTCTTTCACTCCGTAAGAAGAGCTGATGCACTGGTTGAGCAGGTCTCCGGCCAGCAGCAATTTGACCTGTTCCGGTGCCATTTTTGCTTTTTTCAGAGCCAATTCGCAGGCCCGCTGTTGAAACCGGCTTTCCGCCTTTTCCCAGGTTTTTTCCCCGAAGGTGGTGTCATTTTGGATTTCATCAAACCATTGAGCCATGGGCCCTTCCCCTTCTTTTTTTCCGCCGACGGCGGCGCTGGACAGGATGGAGGGGGGACGATTCATAGCAAAGGTGCTTCGGCCAAGAGCGATGGGCATAGGGGGTTCTCCTTTCGGTGGAAATTAGAGCGGATGGAGCTTCTATCTATCCTCCCAGTCCCGTAAAATAGTACAGCACACCATAGAGAATGGAGGTCACAATACCATAGACAATTACCGGGCCGGACAGGGTGAAGAGCTTGGCCCCCAATCCCAGCACAAACCCCTCGCTTTTAAACTCCAGGGCAGGACTGGTGACAGCGTTGGAAAAGCCGGTGATGGGGACCAAGGTGCCGGCGCCGGCAAATTTGGCCAGTTTGGGATAAAGCCCCAGTCCGGTAGTCAGTGCGGAAAGAAAAACCAGAGTTACCGAAGCTAAGGTGGAGGCTTGCTGCTGGTCTAAAAATAATTTGTACAGGTCGGTGAGCCCCTGGCCCAGCATACAGATCAATCCTCCAACCAAAAAGGCGGCGGGGATGGTGCGGCCGCTTTGGGTGGCGGGGACCGTTTTTTGGATCATGGCGTCGTATTGTTGCGGCGTAAGTTTCACGGTGCGTCTCTCCTTTCCCGGGTATCTTTGCCGGATTTGTAAAAAATATACCTTCATTTTGTTGCGTGAATTGCATTTGCAGGTGGGCTGTGGTAAAATGAAGGGGAATTCAGCAAAAAGGAGTATGGTCATGAAACCAAAACGCAAAGACAGCCGGAAAAAGACGATTCGCGTCATTGCGCTGATTGCCTGTGGGCTGATGTTGGTGTTTGCTTTGGTTCCCCCGCTCACCATGATGTGGGGGTAAGGACAGCAGAGGAGTGTGGAGAAAATGGAGTACCTGAAGCGTCGAATTTTGCGGGAAGGTCGTTTGCAGCAGGGGCATTTTTTGTCCTTGGATCATTTTCTGACCCACCGCATCGACATTGATCTGATGCAGCAAATCGGCGTGGAATTTCACCGGCGGTTTGCGGATTGCCAGATCAACAAAATCCTCACCATCGAGTCGTCCGGCATCAGCGTGGCCTGCTTGACGGCGGTGCAGTTTGGAGTGCCGGTGCTGGTGGCCAAAAAGAGCCGTCACCCGGAAAATTACCCGCCTGACTTTTTCCGATCCAAGGTGAAGAGTTACCGTCACGATATGGTGTACGATATTTTGGTAAGCAAGCGGGAGCTGACTCGGGACGACCGGGTGCTGATTGTGGACGATGTGTTGGCTAACGGCGGAGCTATGAGCGGGCTGATTGATCTGGTGCAGATTTCTGGGGCCGCTTTGGTGGGAGCCGGGATCGTCATTGAAAAAACCTTTGAACCGGGAGGCAAACTGCTGCGGCAGCGAGGTGTCCGGGTGGAGAGTTTGGCCAAGATTGCCGGCGTGGATGAAGCCGGAAAGATCATCTTTGAGGAGTAACGCCATGGCAAAGATCGCAGTCAGCGCCTGTTTGCTGGGGCATTGCTGCAAGTACAACGGCGGCCACAATAAAAATCAGGACGTGCTGGACTTTTTGCAGGACCAAGGAGCGGAAATCCTCCCGGTGTGTCCCGAAACGGCAGGAGGACTTCCCCGTCCCCGTCCGCCGGCGGAGATTCAACCCGATGGACGGGTGGTAGACAACACCGGAACCGACGTCACCGCTGCTTTTCAAGCGGGGGCGGAACGGGAATTTTGTCGGGTCATGGAAGCGGGTTGCAGCAGCGCAGTGCTGAAGGCCAAAAGTCCCTCCTGCGGTGTGGGACAGATCTATGACGGCAGTTTTACCGGCGCCCTGACAGCAGGGGACGGAATTTTCGCCGCCAAGCTGCGCCGGGCAGGGGTGGCGCTTTTTACCGAAAAAGAGCTGCCAAAGAAGTAAACAGGAAATACAGGCTGGGTGGACAAAACCCGGCCTTTTTGGCGCAGGCCAGAAAGGAAAAGATTATGGGATTTTTTGGAAAATCAACCTTCGATTACCTTATTGCAGGGCTGGGAAATCCCGGCCCCAAGTACGACGGCACCCGGCACAATGCCGGCTTTCGGGCGTTGGACGCAGTGGCAAAGGAATTTGGAATTGAAGTGGCAAAGCGGAAATTTCAAGGACTGATGGGTCAGGGTGAGATTGCCGGCAAGCGCTGCCTTTTGCTCAAGCCTCAGACCTTTATGAATCTTTCCGGGGAATCGGTGGAGGCGGCCTGCCAATACTATAAGATCCCCTATGACAAAGTGATTGTTTTATTTGACGACATTTCCCTGGAGCCGGGACAGCTCCGCATCCGACGGAAAGGCACCCACGGGGGACACAATGGGGTGCGCAGTATCATTGAGTGTACCGGCAGCGAGGATTTCCCCCGAGTGAAACTGGGAGTGGGTAAAAAGCCCCATCCGGATTACGATTTGGCAGACTGGGTGCTGGGGAAATTCACCCCGGAGCAGAACAAGGCCATGGAGGATGCCATCGGCCACTGTCCGGAAATCATCCAGCTGATGGTGCAGGGGAAGATCGATCAGGCCATGAACCGGTTTAACCGGTAAAAAGGAATCGGACAGCAGATCGAAATGGGAGGAGTACGGTGAACCTGTTTGTTTGGGCAGCCAACCGGTTGCCGGAATATCAACAGTTAAAAAGCGATTTACAGCAAAACAAAACCCCGGTGATGGTCACCGGGGTCAGCGGCATTCACCAGGCCCACTTTGCCGCTGCGCTGGCTTTGGAATGGGGCAGGAAGATTTTGCTTTTGACCCCCCAGGAGTCGGAGGCCCAGCGGATCAAAGAGGACATCTGCCGGTTTGCCGGGGCTGACATCGCCCAGGTCTATCCTGCGCGGGAATGGAATCTGCGTTCGGTGCAGACAGCGTCCCGGGAATACGAACAGCAGCGGATTGGCGCATTGGAAGGACTGGTGGAAGGAAAAGTCCAGGTGTTGCTGACTTCGGTGGAAGCCTTGATGCAGCCTGTTCTGCCTCCACAGCGGCTCAACCAACTGGTGTTTACCCTTTCTTCCGGGGACAGCATGGAGCCTCAGGCCCTGGCCCAAAAGCTGGTCAATGCAGGATACAGCCGGGCGGTACAGGTAGAAGGCCCGGGACAGTTTGCCCTGCGGGGCGGAATCTTAGATGTGTTCTGTCCCGGCCGCAGCGAACCGGTGCGGATTGAGTTTTGGGGAGACGAGATTGATACGCTCACCTCCTTTGATCCGGAGACGCAGCGCCGTACTGATCCGGTAGACACCCTTACCGTAACACCGGCATTGGAAGCCATCTGCCCGGACAAGGAAGCGCTGGCCAAGCAGTTGATTCAGATGAGCAAAAAGTGCCGGGATCAAAAACAGAAGCAGCGCTTAGAAGAGGATGCCGCTTTGCTGGAAGCGGAGGACGGCAGCCTAAATTTGGACAAATACCAGCCGCTCTGGGAACAGCCGGCGGGGCTGTGGGATTACTTCCCTGCTGACAGTTTGGTGCTTTGCTCCGACTTGGCGGGTATTCGGGCTCGCGGTAAAGGAGTGCACCAGCAGTACCAGGAAGATGTAAAGCTGCTGTTGGAGGAAGGAGAACTGAGCAAAGGCATAGAAGGCCATTGTTTTTCCTTTTCTCAGGCTTTCTCCCCTTTGGAAAAGCGTCCGATGGCTCTGCTGGAGACTTTTTCCCGGGGTTATCCGGATCTAAAGCTGGGTGGGCTGATCCCCTGCCGGTATATGGCGGGTTCTTCCATCGGGGGCGAGATCAAGGTGCTCCAAGAAGATTTGGCGCCTTTGATGGAAGCGGGTTATGCCGTGGCCATTCTCTGTGGTGGAGAAAAGGGTGGTTTACAGCTGGCTCAGGATCTGCAAAAGTTGGGGTTGAAGGCGGATTACGCCCGGACAGCGGAGGAAATCCAACCGGGACATATTCTGATTTTGCCGGGCAGCGTGTCTGGCGGAATGGAGTACCCGGACAGCAAATTTGCCTTAATGACTCTGCGCCGGGAGGGGGGCGTGCCCAAAAAGAAGCGGAAAAAGTACCGCCAGGGCAAGCAGCTCCATTCCCTGGACGACTTAACTCCCGGAGATGCGGTGGTGCATTCCTCCTACGGCATCGGCATCTTCCAGGGAATTCAGCAGATCACCAATAAGGGAATTGTCAAAGACTATATTAAAATCCAGTACGCCGGCACCGATGTGCTGTATGTGCCGGTGACCCAGTTGGACCTGGTGAGCCGGTATATCGGTCCCCGGGAAGACAGCAAGGTGAAGCTCAACCGCCTGAATTCCGGAGATTGGCAGAAAACCAAACAGCGGGTGAAAAAAGCCTGCGACGACATGGCGGACCAGCTGACCAGACTCTACGCCCAGCGGATGCAGCAGAAGGGTTATGCCTTTTCCAAGGACACCCCCTGGCAGCGGGAGTTTGAGGAACGGTTTGAATACGAGGAAACGGAAGACCAGCTCACCTGTATCCAAGAGATCAAGGAGGACATGGAGCGTCAGGCTCCTATGGACCGGCTTCTCTGCGGAGACGTGGGCTTTGGTAAAACAGAGGTGGCGCTTCGGGCGGCTTTTAAGTGCATTATGGATCACAAGCAGTGCGCCATCCTCTGCCCCACCACCATCCTGGCTTGGCAGCACTATCAGACTGCCTTGCAGCGGTTTGAAGCCTACCCGGATATTCGCATTGAGCTGCTCAGCCGGTTCCGTACTCCGAAACAGCAGCAGGAAACCCTGGCCAAGCTGAAGCGGGGGGAAGTGGATTTGGTAATCGGCACTCACCGCTTGGTGCAGAAAGATGTGGAGTTTTCCGATCTGGGATTGGCCATCATCGACGAGGAACAGCGATTCGGAGTGGCCCACAAGGAGCGGTTTAAGGAGATGTTCCGGGGTGTGGATGTGTTGACCCTTTCTGCAACCCCCATCCCCCGGACTTTGAACATGGCTATGAGCGGCATCCGGGATATGTCGGTGATTGAGCAGCCTCCCCAGGACCGGCATCCGGTGCAGACCTATGTGGTGGAGCACGACGAGCTGTTTTTGGCGGAAGCCATTCGCAAGGAACTTCGCCGGGGCGGGCAGGTGTACTATATCCACAACCGGGTGGAGTCCATTCAAGCCAAAGCCAATAAGCTGGCGGCGCTGCTGCCAGATGCTCGGATTGGGGTGGCCCACGGCAAAATGCCGGAGGATCAGCTCAGCGATATTTGGAAGCAGCTGATGGATCACGAAATTGATGTGCTGCTCTGCACTACCATCATTGAAACCGGGGTGGATGTGAAAAACGCAAATACTCTGATTATTGAGGACGCCGACCGATTGGGATTAAGTCAGCTCTACCAGCTGCGAGGACGGGTGGGCCGCTCCACCCGCCGTGCCTACGCTTACTTTACCTTTCAGCCTCAAAAGGTGCTCAGTGAAATTGCCACCAAGCGGCTGAACGCCATCCGGGAATTTA
>DVGY01000041.1 GCA_018712465.1 Candidatus Egerieicola pullicola
CTCCTCTCTGCACCTCCCGTTAGTGGATGGGCGCCAATTTATCCAATCCCGCCAAGGTCATGACCCGCTTAATGGAACCGCTGGCCCCGGTCACCTCCACCGATCCTCCCAACTGCTTCATCAGCTTGAACCGCCCCATGACTAAGCCGATGCCGGAGGAATCCATAAAGCTCACCTGGGAGAAGTCCATGGTGAGACGTTTGGGATGGGTGGCTTCCACCGCTTCATCAATGCGGTTGCGGAGATACTGGGAACTGTGATGGTCGATCTCCCCTTCCAGGGTAGCGGTGAGATTGGGCGCTACAAAATCCAACTGCAGCAAGAAATCAAATCCTTTCCGTAAAATTTGGCTTCCTTTTGGAAGTCCCGGCTTAGTATAGCAAAAGCAGGCAGGAAGTTGCTGTCGAACCAGGGGGGACGCAAAAAATCCCCGCACATTGGTGCGAGGATCCGTCTTAAGTCCACCGGTTGAATTATTTCCAGCCGGAAATACGCGAAACATTGTTTTACTTCTTTTCTTTTGAATTCAAGTTGCGGAAGATGAAATCCAGCGGGCAAAGAGCAGCTCGGCTGCCATCCTTCCCAAGGGCTTTTTCACTTTATCCATAGCGGAAGCTGCACCGTTCCTGTCGGATCAGGCTTGGGAACCAGTCCAACTCCTGGCAGTCCTCAATCCAGCCAATGGCGTAGGCGGTTAAGGGGGAGATTACCTGGGGTACGGAATCATAGTCATATCCGCCCCAGACTGTGTAGGTAGTCAGCATCAATTCCGCAGGATATTCCTCTTGGATATAATCGACTACCTGTGAAGTCACCCCGTCGTCGTCGTTTTCTTCATACAAATCCCAAGCGCCGAACAGATGAAGCATTTCATGGGCATAGGTAGCGGGGCCTTCGTAATTTCGCCGTCCACCCAAATCATAAAGATAAAGGTAGCACTTTTCCAGATACCACTCTGCCCCGTCTCCCTGATAATAGGGGATGGTGTAGCTGATGCCGCTGTCGTTGAGAAACACCAAAAAAGCCACGCTGTCGGTTTGATAATCCTCCATCAAAGCACGGTAATCCACTGCTTCCGCCAAAGCCGCATCCAACGCCTGATTGGTCAGCTGCAGGTTTTCCTCCACATCGGGAAGATCCAACGACAGGTTTACCGCCAATCTGGGATCCTGACGGCTGTCATACACCACATCCATACTGCCCTGATAGCGCTGTCCTTTTTCATCCAGATCCTCCACTGCAATTTGCAGATACTGCTGGGTGCGAGCAATGTCCTGAGCGGTCCAATCCAAGCCTGTGTCCAGATAGACGCTGATGAGCACGGTGCCGCTTTCCGGATAGGTGGCGCTGCCGGTGGAGGGATTCATCCAATCTTCCCAAGCTGGCTCTTCCCAGGAATCCCAGAACGAAGAATCCGGAGAAGCGCCGGAAGATTGACTGTCCTGCCGGGGCAACATTCCATATAACACCCCAAGGGATAGGAAGGAACAGCCGGTAAACAAAAAGCAGCAGAGCAACAATGCCGTTCCGGTGAATAAAATTCGTTTTGCAAGTCGCATTTCCTTCTCCTTACAGCAAAAAAGCATCCCCCGGCCAAAACTGAGGAATGCTTTCCGTTTTAATGCAGCAGGGTAAACCGTCCTAAAAACGGCAATGGTTTTGCTTTGCCGGTGACAGCATTTACAATTCCATAAATCACCAAGGCCAAAAACGCCAAACTCAAAATCCCCAAGATTCCATCCACCACAGAATGGATGATCCAGAATAAGGGGCCAAAAATATCAAGGAAGCCCAGCGCCAGGTTAATAATGGAACAGAACACCCACCAGATGATCTCTGCCAAAAACAGCACCAATCCCTGGTTGGCATGATACCGGGCATAGGGAGAATTCTTTCCAGCAAAAATAGGAATCAGCACAAAAATGCCGATGTAGCTGAGCACCGCCAAAGCCTTGTTGTTTTGAATGTCCATCGAATCAAAGCGGCCGGTTTCATCTTTGCCTGTCCCGAAAAAGGAAGTGCTGTCATTTTGTTTTGGGGCGCATTGATCGCAAAGCGTTTGCCCATCCGGAATCGGTTTTCCGCATTTCGTACAAAATGCCATGAGAAACTCCTCCCTTTACTTCTTGGTTCGTTTTCCGCTGACCAAATCCACTACCACGCAAAGCAGGAAAATTTCTTCCCGCAGGCTGAAGGTGTAGCCGTATTTGTCGGTGAGATACATCATGATCTGCTCCACGCAGGAAGTTTCCGCCGGATACTTTTGCCGCAGTTCATAGGCCCGCTGTTCCGGATAAGGAGGATCCTCATCCAGATGGCGGGAATTGAGCTTTCGCAGGCAGAACATCTTCAAATAATTGATGGTGCGCCGGTACGCCACCGTCTCTGCCTGGAAAGACAACGAAAATTGGCTGCTCACCATGTGGGTGATTTCCAGCAGCATAATCTGCTCATCGTACTCCAACACCATATTGCGGTCAATCCGATGGCTGTACATCACCACCGCCAAAGTGGAGCGGGCATTGCCGGTCATTTCAAAGCCCAGCTCATCCCGCACCCATTCCACCAAAATATTGGCCGCCTTAGTTTCTTCCGGCAGCACCAAAGAAATATCTTCCCAAGGCAGCACCGGAGGCTTATTTTGCACCAAATCGGGGTCATTGACATTTAAGCCATTCAGTAGGCTGGTCAAAAACCCTTCGGTCATCTGGTGAGGGTACAGCTCTTTGATTTTGATGTCCAATCGAAGTGCCACCAACAGCATTTTTGATTTAGTGGTGCGCAGCAACACCCGCAGATATTCCAGCA
>DVGY01000042.1 GCA_018712465.1 Candidatus Egerieicola pullicola
TCAAACCCTGGTTGGCCCGGATCCGGTAAATGTCCTCCACATCTGCATTGGTCAGAGGGCGGGTAGGCAGTTCCAACAGGATATAGGAGCTGTTACCGATGGTAAAGAGGTTGATGAAGTTGGCCTGGGAAATTCCCTTGAAGTAATACACCTCATAGCCCAGCACCATTTGAGGCACCTCTTCCCCGCTCTTCTCAATGGCTTCCCGAAGAAGATAACAGGCATCGGAGATTTTTTCCAGATATTCTTCCGGTGCGGTCCGTCCCATGTAAAAGTGAGGAGTAGCCACCACCAGATCCGTTCCCTGCTGCCGCATGCTGCGCAGCATTTGAAGGCTCATATCGGTATTTTTGGAACCGTCATCTACTCCAGGCACTACATGAGAATGAAAATCTACACGCATCGTAATATCCTCCTATTCTTTTTTTATCATACCAAATTTCTATTCCCTTTGCAACGGTTTCACTATAAATCCATAGACTTTTTACAATTACTTTGGTTTTCTTTTTTTATTTTTAGTGTAAACTGGAAAATATCAGCAATAAAATCAATCCAGGAATACCCAAGCCCAAAGACAGGGCCAAATTTACCCAATTAAAGGCCAATCCGAGATGAAACCATCCCAGCAGTGCTAAAATCCCGCTGCCTGCCAATAGGAGAAAAAGCAGTCCTTTCACCCCAACATGGCGGGATTTACAGTAATACAACTGCACCAACAAGCAAATTCCGCTGACGCCCCAAACGATCCATCCAAAGTTCACCGCCATCCCTCCTGCTTTCTTCCTGGTTATGGATATGTTGCCACAAGGAGCCATATGACAAGCTGGCAAAAATCTCCATATTGCCCCCTTGACCAATTCAGGGGAAATGTAGTATAATTCATCTAATAACCACAAGGAAGCAACAGTAATCGACAGAA
Source organism: Candidatus Egerieicola pullicola (assembly GCA_018712465.1). GTDB lineage: Bacteria > Bacillota > Clostridia > Oscillospirales > Ruminococcaceae > Egerieicola > Egerieicola pullicola. The sequence goes on from DVGY01000042.1 coordinate 920, forward strand.
CAGAAAGGAAGCGGAGCGCCTATGTTAGAAACTGATTTCAACAAAAAGTTCGTAAAAGAAGGACTCACCTTTGATGATGTTCTTCTGATCCCCGCCGAAAGCCATGTACTCCCGGCTGACGTCAGCGTGCGTACCCGTTTGGCAAAAGATATCTGGCTGAATACGCCGGTGATCTCCGCCGCTATGGATACCGTAACGGAAGCAGCTATGGCCATTGCCATTGCCCGGGAAGGCGGTATTGGTGTCATCCATAAAAACATGAGCATTGCAGAGCAAGCTGACCAGGTGGACCGGGTCAAGCGCAGTGAAAACGGCGTCATCACCGATCCCTTCTCTTTGAGCGAAAACAACTACGTCTACGAAGCCAACGATTTGATGGCAAAATATAAGATCAGCGGCGTGCCCATTGTAGAAGGCAAAAAGCTGGTAGGCATTATCACCAACCGTGACCTGAAATTCATGGACGACTTCAACGTACCGATCCGGGACGTAATGACCAAAGAAAAGTTGATCACCGCCCCCATCGGCACCACTTTAGAAGAAGCACAGCAGATCCTGAAAAAGCACAAAATTGAAAAGCTGCCTCTGGTGGATGAAGAAGGCAACCTCAGCGGCTTGATTACCATCAAGGACATTGAAAAGGCATATCAGTATCCCAACACTGCCCGGGATAAAAACGGCCGTCTGCTCTGTGCCGCCGCCATCGGTGTCACTGCTGACGTGCTGGATCGGGCCAAGGCTCTGTTGGACGCTCAGGCTGACGTGCTGGTTCTGGACTCTGCTCACGGTCACAGCCAGGGCATTCTGGATTGCGTGCGCAAGGTTAAGGAAGCGTTCCCGGATTGCTGCTTGATTGCCGGCAACGTTGCCACTGCGGAAGGCACTCGTGCTTTGATTGAAGCCGGTGCAGACGCGGTAAAGGTGGGCATCGGCCCCGGTTCTATCTGCACCACCCGTGTGGTCAGCGGCATCGGCGTACCTCAGATTACTGCCATTTACGACGCTGCCTGCGAAGCGGCCAAATACAACATCCCGATCATTGCGGACGGCGGCATCAAGTACTCCGGCGACATTGTGAAGGCCATTGCTGCTGGCGGCAACACCGTGATGCTGGGCAGCCTGCTGGCTGGATGCTACGAAGCTCCCGGTGAAACGGAAATCTATCAGGGCCGTTCCTTCAAGGTATACCGTGGCATGGGCAGCTTAGCTGCAATGAACAACGGTTCCAAGGACCGTTACTTCCAAACCAACAACAAGAAACTGGTTCCCGAAGGTGTGGAAGGCCGGGTTCCCTACAAAGGAATGCTGGCTGACACCATCTTCCAGCTCATGGGCGGCTTGAAGTCCGGTATGGGTTACTGCGGTTGTGCGACCCTGGAGGAACTCCAGAGCAAGGGCCGTTTCATCCGGATTACCGGTGCTGGTTTGAAGGAAAGTCATCCTCATGACATCTTCATTACCAAGGAAGCTCCCAACTACTCTGCCAACATCTAAGTTATTTTACGAGCGCTGCATTTGCGGCGCTCTTTTCTTTTGTCTTTTCTCCGTTTGTTTTCCACTTTCTTTGCAACGGTTTGTTGAAAACTTTTTAGAAATTTTCAAGCAAAGGAAAAAGTTATTTACAATCTTCTGTTTATCCCGTAGAAACCCTCTGTCCCCTGTTTAAAAATCACTGACCAACGGAAAAAGCACCCGAGTTCTTTGCTCAGGTGCTTTCCTATTTGTAATATTCTACGATTTGTAATTATTTAATCACGTCGCAGCCCATGTATTTGCGCAGCACTTCCGGTACGGTAACACTGCCGTCTTCGTTCTGGTAATTTTCCAGAATCGCTGCAACGGTGCGTCCTACAGCCAAACCGGAGCCATTCAAAGTGTGGACCAGACGGGGCTTTTCTTTGGGGTTGTCCCGGAATTTAATGTTGGCCCGGCGAGCCTGGTAATCCTCAAAGTTAGAGCAGGAAGAAATCTCCTTGTAAGCATTGTAGCTGGGCAGCCACACTTCAATGTCGTAGGTCTTAGCGCTAGAGAAGCCCAAATCGCCGCTGCACAAGGTTACCACCCGATAAGGCAGGCCCAGTTGCTGGAGGCAGTATTCTGCGTCATGGGTCAGGCTTTCCAGTTCTTCGTAGGAGTTTTCCGGCCGGGCAAATTTCACCAGCTCTACTTTGTTGAACTGATGCTGCCGGATCAAACCACGAGTATCCCGTCCAGCGCTGCCCGCTTCTGCACGGAAGCAAGCGGAATACGCGCAGTACTTAATGGGAAGGTCTTTTCCGTCCAGAATATCGTCCCGGTACATATTGGTCACCGGCACTTCAGCGGTGGGGATCAGGAAGTAATCGAAGCCTTCATTCTTGATGGAGAATGCATCTTCTTCAAACTTGGGCAGTTGGCCGGTGCCGGTCATAGAAGCACGGTTCACCATATAAGGAGGCAGCACTTCGGTATAGCCCCGGCTGGTATGGGTGTCCAGATAGAAGTTGATGACAGCGCGTTCCAATTTGGCGCCCAAACCTTTGTAAAAATGGAACCGCTTACCGGTGACTTTGGCGGCGGTTTCGGGATCCAGAATT
>DVGY01000043.1 GCA_018712465.1 Candidatus Egerieicola pullicola
CAGCCGCTTGGACCAGTCAATGTTGTTTTCTTCATCGAACCGGGCCCGCAGCTCCACCATGACCCCCACTTCCTTGCCGTTTTCCGCCGCTTGAATCAGAGCGTTGACGATCTTGGAGTTTTTCGCCACCCGGTACAGAGTGATCTTAATGGAAATCACGTCCGGATCCTTGGCAGCCTCCTTCAGCAGCCGCAGGAACGGATCCATAGAGTGATAGGGATAATAGAACAGCAGATCTTTCCGCTCGATCTGGGTCATCATAGGTTCCTGCTCGTTGACCTGATTGGAGAGCTGAGGTTCCTGAGGTTTAAAGAATAACTGCGGATGCTGTTTTGCCACCATGTCTTCCATGGCATAGGCAAAGGAAAGGTCCAAAGGGCTGGTGTCCACAAACACCTGTTCCGGCTGAAGAGTCAACTGTTGGCAGAAATAATCCCGGAGATTGTCGCTGACCGGACTGTTCAGTTCCAGCCGCACCGGTGCCAGACGGCGGCGTTTTTTCAGCAGCTCTTCCATGGCAGTCCGGAAGTCAATTTCCAATTCATCGGAATCCTCTACGTTGATGTCGGCGTTGCGGGTGATTCGGAAAATCGTCTTTTCCAACACCTGGTGCTTATTGAACACCTTCTCCGCAAAAAAGCAAATCAAGTCTTCCGCCAGCACAAATTTCACGCCGTTTTCCGCACTGGGCAGGATAATCAAGCGATTAAACAGGCCGCTGGAGGAGATGATGCCCAACCGCACATCCCCGGACTTGGAAGCCAAATTCACTCCCACGTAGATCTCCTTGTTTTTCAAGAAGGGGAACGGCTGGCGCTTGTCAATAATTTGAGGGGAAATCAAAGGCATAATTTCCCGTTCAAAGTAAAGCTGCAGATACTGATATTCTTCCGGGTCCAGACTGGACATAGTCAACTGCTGAACCCCTTCTTTGGAGAGCTTGCCCATCAGCTTATGGTAGCCGGTGTCCTTCCGAGGGAGAAGATTGCGCACCTCCTGGTAAATGGCCCGAAGCTGCTGCTGCGCAGTCATGCCGGTACGGGCGTCCACCGCCTTTTTGTCTGCAATGGCCTGGTCAAACAGGCTGCCCACCCGAACCATAAAGAATTCGTCCAGGTTGCTTTGGAAGATGGCGATAAACTTCAGCCGCTCATACCGGGGGACCCGATGATCTTCGCTCTCTTCCAGCACCCGCTCATTAAACTGCAGCCAGCTCAATTCCCGGTTGGTGTACCGGCATGCCTTGGCAGTTTTGCCGTCCTTGCGGTCTGCTTGCTTTTTCATATTATTTCTTCCTCTCTGTCCCAAATGTTAATCCAATGTTATGTGTTAGCGGGATGCCGATTCATCCAATCCAACAGCCATCCTTCCCGAACGCTGCTGGTGGAAATTTGCACAGTCTTCACGGAGAACAATTCCATCCCCGTCAAAATCACCAGCATCCCCGGCAGACAGGTCGTCAGACGGCCTGGATCCGCCGCTAAAATTTCCGCTTTTGCTTGATCCGGGTGATCCAAATACCGCTCCTTCAGTTCCACCATCGCCTCTGCGGAAATCCTGCCGTCTTGGGCATGAAGCAATTGCTTCAACAATCGGGCGCTTCCCCCCATGAGGTAAAGGGTGGAAAAGGATAGTCCCCGAAAGGCATCTGCTGCCTGAAGAACTTCCTTTGCCTTTTTCTGAATGGCCTGCGCTTCTTCTCGAGTGGGGAGCTCCCCTGCCACAAACTGCTGCTTCATTTTCAAAGCGCCCAAGAAAAAGCTTTGACTGGGGCCTGGTTTTCCCTGGATCCAGGTGAAAAGCTGGGTACTTCCTCCTCCCAAATCCTGGCCTAAAAAGGAGTCTTCTGTGGCAGTCAAACGCATCCCCAGAAGGTTATAATGGGCCTCCTGCTCCCCAGTAATGGGATGAATGGTGATGCCGGTTTCCTTTTGCACCTGCGCAATGACCTGGGCCTGATTTTCAATTTCCCGCAGGCTGGCAGTGGAAAAGCACTCCAACTGCTCCACCTGGTTTTTCCGGCAAAGTTCTTGGTATTCCAACAACACTTCCATCAGCCGCAGCACTCCTTCCTGAGAAAGAAGGCCGTTCTGGATGTAGTTGAGGATCTTGACGAACCGAGCTTGAAAATCCAACTGCTTAAACTCTTTGCCCTGAACCTCATACAGGGCTAACTTTACCGTATTGGAGCCCAAATCAATTAACCCCAGCCGCATGCTCTTCCTCCTTCGGCAAAACCAGAGCTTTTGATGCCACACCGGATTCGTTTTTCGTAAAACCCGCCGGTTGACGGATGAGTTCCGAAAAAATTCATCCATTTCGTTTTGCGGTCGATACTATTATACCAGAACCACTGCCGAGCGCAAAGGTTTTCCCCCAAAAACTCTGTAAGTTCTTTGTAAAATCTGATTGTTGCAAAAAAAGCGGACGCCCTTAAGCGCCCGCCTGAAAGACGTTCTTCTTTACTGAACGCCGCATTCGTCGTATTCTTGCCACTTTTCTTTATAGGCTTTGTTGTCCAGGAGCCGGTACACCAGTGCCACGCCGGCTGCAATCAGGACACCTAATCCAACAACAAATGCCAGTGTGCTCCAAAATCCTTTGAATTTTTCCATAATGGGGCCACGCTCCTTCCCTGATGCAGGTTTATTTTCTTCTCTTATGATACCCCATTCACCGGGGGCTTGTCAACCGTTTTTTCTGAGAAAAATAAGCAAAATTGAACAAATATCAAAAATCTGTCTCATTTCTTTTTGCTATTTTCACAACTGCGTTAGATGCCCTATTTTTTGAAACGCCGAATCACTTTTCTTCAAATGGAGCGGCCTGTGCCTGGAGAGCCTGCAGACATTTCCGGCAGATATTTTTGCCCTTATACTCCACCAGATCCTGGTCGGAATGGCAGAAAGTGCAGGTGGGCTGGTATTTTTCCAATACCATCCGGTCTCCCTCTACGTAAAACTCCAAATAATCTCCTTCTTCAATTTGAAAGGTGCGCCGCAATTCCTTGGGGATGACGATGCGCCCCAAAGAATCTAGTTGTCTAGTAATTCCTGTTTCTTTCACAATACTCGTCCTTTCCTGATACGGCGTAATTGCCATGGCTTATTCGTTGGGTTGGTTGTTTTGCTTGGATAATTTCTGCATTCGTCTGGCGTTGGCGATCATCAATTTGATCCGGTTCTCTTGGTTGATGGCCGTTGCACCGGGATCGTAGTCAATTGCCACAATGTTGGCGGTGGGATTGTTTTCCTTAATCA
>DVGY01000044.1 GCA_018712465.1 Candidatus Egerieicola pullicola
CAGGTGGAAGTGGGACCGGAAGCTCCCATCCAGATCGTTACCGGGGCATCCAATGTGGTGCCCGGCGCCATGGTGCCGGTGGCTTTGGACGGCTCCACCCTGCCCGGCGGAGTGAAAATCAAAAAGGGCAAGCTGAGGGGAGAAGTCTCCAACGGCATGATGTGCTCTCTGGGCGAGCTGGGTCTGACCCAGGGGGATTTCCCTTACGCCATTGAGGACGGCATCTTCCTGCTGGAAGAGGAGTGCGTCCCCGGCCAGGACATCAAAGAAGTGCTGGGCCTGGACGACACCAGCGTGGAATTTGAAATCACCTCCAACCGCCCCGACTGCCTGAGCGTGCTGGGCCTGGCCCGGGAAGCCGCCGCCACCTACCATGTGCCCTTGAACTGGAACCCGCCGGTGGTCAAGGGCAGCGGGGACAGCATTGACAACTACCTGAAGGTGAAGGTAGACGCCCCGGATCTCTGCCCCCGGTATATGGCCCGGGTGGTGAAAAACGTAAAGATCGGCCCCTCCCCCCGGTGGATGCGGGAACGGTTGCGGGCCAGCGGCGTGCGCCCCATCAACAACCTGGTGGACATCACCAACTATGTGATGCTGGAATTGGGCCAGCCCCTTCACGCTTTCGATCTGCGGTACATTGAAGGCAATGCCATCACCGTCCGCCGGGCGAAGGAAGCCGAAACCATCGTTACTCTGGATGGAGTGGAACGGACCTTAAACCCCAACATGCTGGTGATTTCCGACGACGCCAAAGCCGTGGCAGTGGCCGGGGTCATGGGCGGCGAATATTCCGGCATTATGGAGGACACCCAGACAGTAGTGTTTGAATCTGCCTGCTTCAACGGCCCCAGCGTGCGGCTCACCGCCAAAGCCCTGGGTATGCGCACCGATGCTTCCGCCCGGTACGAAAAGGGTCTGCGCAGTGAAAGCTGCCCGGAATCCCTGGATCGGATGTGCCAGTTGGTGGAAGAGCTTGGCTGCGGCGAAGTAGTGGACGGAGTCATCGACGTGGACAACGCCGACCACACCCCCGACACCGTAAAACTGGAAGTGGAATGGATCAACAAATTCCTGGGCATTGATCTTACCCGGGAAGAGATGGTAAACACCCTGGAAAGCCTGGGCTTTACTATGGATGGGGACACCATCATCGCCCCCTACTACCGCATCGACATCCACCACAAAGCGGACATCGCTGAAGAAATCGCCCGGATTTACGGCTACGACAAAATCCCCACCAGCGTGATGAGCGGCGTTGCCCGGGGCGAAGTCACCCCCTATCAGCAGTTTGAGCGGACTTTGGGTCAGACCATGCTGAGCCTGGGATGCAGCGAAATCATGACCTACTCCTTCATCAGTCCCAAATACTACGACAACATCAATCTTCCGTCGGACCATCCTCTGCGCCGCAGCGTGGTGATCTCCAACCCCTTGGGGGAAGACACCAGCATTATGCGCACCACCACCCTGCCCAGCATGATGGAAACCTTGGCCCGCAACTACAACAACCGCAATCCCTGGTTCTGGTGCTATGAAATCGGCCGGGAATACCATCCGGTGGAAGGCCAGCCTCTGCCGGAAGAGCCCAAACAGCTCACCATTGGGCTGTACGGCAACCAGGCGGACTTCTACACCGTCAAGGGCATGGCCCAAACCCTGCTGGATGTGCTGCGGATTCGGGAGGTGGAATTCATCCCCTGCACCGATCATCCCACCTTCCATGCCGGCCGCTGCGCCGTGTTGGAAAAAGACGGCGTTCGGATTGGCATTTTAGGCGAGGTCTGCCCCAAGGTGCTGGGCAACTACCGCATCGGTACCCGGGTATACTTGGCAAAGCTGGACTGCACCGTCCTCTATCATGCGCAGAAGGAAGAGATGGCCTACCATCCCCTGCCCAAGTACCCTGCCTCCACCCGGGACCTGTCCCTGGTGTGCGACAACACCCTCCCCATTGCTCAAATCGAAAAGGCCATTCGGGCAGGCGCCGGAAAGATTCTGGAAAAGCTGGAACTGTTCGACGTCTACCGGGGCGACCAGGTGGGCAAAGACCAGAAGAGCGTTTCCTACTCTCTGGTGCTGCGCCGGCCGGACGGCACCCTCACCGATCAGGATTGCGACCATGCCGTAGCGAAAGCGCTGAAAAAACTGGAAGAAATCGGCGTTGCCCTGCGGCAATAAAGGAATAAGCCTTGCCAAACGGGGCGAAATGATTTATAATGGGGGCAAGTTCCAAATCAGGAGGTGGACGCAATGAACGATAAAACGATGACCTTCACCGTCCGGGATGAGAAGGAAAACGAGATGAAGCGCATCCTCACCACGGTATACGATGCGCTGCGGGAGAAGGGGTACAACCCCATCAACCAGATCGTAGGCTATATCCTCAGTGAGGACCCCACCTATATCACCACCCACAACAATGCCAGAGCGCTGATCCGTCACGTAGACCGAGATGAGCTGCTCCAGGCCATGGTGAAGAGCTATTTGACGACCTAATAGGAGCGTTTTTAGACGTTTCTGTGGCAAGAAAAGACAAAAGAAAGGCAGAACGAGTTTGTTTCGCTCTGCCTTCTTTCTTTTTGTCCGAATTACGGGGTCAATTCCAAAATCTGCTCATAGAGGAGGACGTATTTTTTGGCGATAACTTTGTTCTCGTGGTAGTGGCCAAAAAACCAATACTGGAATTGACAGCTCTCCTTCACCTGCTCCAGGAAATCGGTGAGAGGATCCGGCTGGTACATCCCCCGGCTAAGGGCGGTTTGAATACTGGTGGGGGCGCAATGAGTGAGGATGTAATCCACCTGATGGTGATGAGCATTTAATGTCTCTTGGGCATGGCGGTACTCCTCCTGGCTGGGCAGTTCCTCCTTCCACCAAGAACGGTGATTCACCCGGTAAAGGGCGCCCTGTAAATCCAGCATTTTTTTCCGGCGGCGAAAATCCGGAGCATCCGGCTCCAAAATTCCGGCGGAGATGTCGTGAGAGGAGGCGCCGCCCAGAGTAAAGAAAGTTTTACCCAGAAGAGTAAACACCTCGCCCCGCATCAGGTGAAATACTGAAGGACGGATGACCTGGACTCGTCCCCCCTTCCAGGATTGAATGGGATAGGAGGCTAACAGGTCATAATTTTCATGGTTGCCGGAAACAAACAGAGTGGTGAAGGGCTTCGCTTCCAGCCAATCCAGCCAATTTTGTTCCTCCTTGGAGCCATCCCATACCCCGCCGAAATCCCCCAAAACAATCACATAATCCTGTTTGGTCATCTGTTTTTGTTCCGGAAAAATATCGGAGCGGAAGCGGGTAAAGTCGCCATGAGTGTCGCCGGTGAGAAAGAGCATGAGAAATCCCTCCTTGAAATGGTGAAGCGGATAAGCGGTCAAGATTATCATAGCACATTTCCATGGGATAAAAACAGGGCAAGAGGATTCTACTAAAAAACAAGCCGGTTTTACTCCGTCTCGCAGGTCTGAATCTGCCCAGCCAACAGACCGGAAAAGCCAAAACGGTCATAAAATGACTTCAACGATTGATCGTACAACACTCAAATGATAAATATATGTTGCTTTTCAAAAAAGCAGTTATTTTGTTCATAAGTTCTGTCCCAATCCCTTGTCCCTGATAATCTAGATGAACCATCAAATCCTGTATATACGCGTCGGTCACACCATTAGAGAGAGACGCAGTCCATATAACCGATGAGAGTGTCGTGCTCATACACCGCAATGTGATAAAAGAGGTGAGTGACGGGTTAGAATACAAATCTTCCATTCCGTTCCATCCAACTGCTTTGCGCAAATCCGCCAACTTTTGGGGCGCACTGGTTGACGATAAGAATAGTGCATCTATAATTTCTCCTTCCCAGTTGGACAGAAAAAAAGAAGCCGACCGCTTTTCCACAGCCGACTTCTTCGTAAAAATATGGTCGAGGTGACGGGATTTGAACCCACGGCCTCTACGTCCCGAACGTAGCGCTCTACCAAACTGAGCCACACCTCGACAACAGAAGGTATTATACCAAACCTTTTCCATTCTGTCAACCATTAATTTTATGGAATGGAACCTTTTT
>DVGY01000045.1 GCA_018712465.1 Candidatus Egerieicola pullicola
AAAGCAGCGATTTCAAGCAATTTCTGCTATTTCTTGCAACTCTCAGTCAAAAATGGTATAATAAATAGACTTCTTCTAAGGGAGGGATATCCATGCTGGTGATCGAACATTTGCTGGTCTGTGTCGCGTCGGTATTGTCCTGCTTTACCGCCCTTGCATGGATCGGCACCCCCAAATCCAAGTGCTGGCTGCGGACCGCTGTGCAGGGAGCCTTGAACCTCTGCGTGGGAATCTGCGGCGCCTACTTCTTAGCGGATCGTTACAGTGCAGCTCTGTCTTTGCTGGTTCTCATTCTTTTTCTGCCCATCACCTTGACCCAAACGGAACACGCCAATTCCAACAGCGTGGCCGCCGTCTGCATCGCCTGCGGCTGTATGGGCAGTTTACAAGCCTCCATCTCATTTCTGCTGGGTTGGACGGTGATTTCAGTTTCTTTCCGCTGTGCTTTGGCGGGACTGATGGTGGCGGGATGTTGGTTTTTATGGCACCGGATGTCCCCCTATTTCCCGGGGGCGGAATGGCAGGAAGCCTTCGGGGATTCCCAAACGTCCATGAAAACCTTTCCCAAAACCCAATGGGAATTCTGCTGGCTGCTTCTAGCCTACGGCCTGTCCTGCGTCCTGCCGGCATTGGTGAGACTGCATTCCGTGTGGATGCTGATTCCGGTGTGTATCTGGCAGGTAGGTGGACTGTACCTCATCAACCTGATTCTCTCCCATCTCAAGGACCAACAGCTCCTTTCCTCGGAGCAGCAGTACCGCAACGAGATGTCCACCTATATGAGCGTCATCCGTTCTCAGCGCCACGATTACAACTTCCATGTCCAGACCCTCAGCGGGTTGCTGAAACGGGGAGACTATGCCGAATGTCAGCGGTATTTGGACAACCTCACCGAAGATTCCATCGGAATGAACGAACTGCTGCCCTTAGCGGACCCCGCAGTCAGCTCCCTGATCCTCTCCTTCCGCAGCCGGGCAGCTCAGGAAGGAATTCAGCTGGAAATCTCGGTGGAAAACGACCTGTCCCAGATTGCCACCAACGTCTATGAAACCAACAAGATCATCGGCAACCTGCTGCAAAACGCCTTGGATGAGACCCAACAGCTCAAGGACCGGTCCTACGGCATCCATCTTTCCATCTTAAAGCGGGGAGAATTCTGCATGATCCACGTTTCCAATCGGGCAGCCAGCAACCAGCCCATGGCGGAATACCGGTACGGCAAATCCAAAAAGGCCAGCCACGAAGGCATTGGCATCGCTTCCATCCAGGCGCTGGCTCAGCGGTATGGGGGCATGGTCTATTTCCGCATGGAAGGCGACATCATTCATTTCGTAGCGAAAATCCCTTTAGTATTGGAAAAGGAGGCGGGATAAGTGATTTCGGGAAAAATTCTTTTGGTGGACGATCAACCCACCGCCGCTCAAGCATCCATAGATGCCCTGACCAACTTCGTTTCCAAAGATCAAATCCTCTACGCTTCCACTGCCGCCCAGGCGATTCAAATTTTGGATTCCACCCCGCTGGCCGTAGCGTTCTTGGACATCGATATGCCGGACACCAAAAATTTTTCTTTGGCGAAATACATCGACCAAAAGCACAAAGGTCTGCCTTATGTGTTTTTAACCGGCTATGCCAACTTTGCTGCTGAAAGCTACGACTATGAACCGTTGGATTTTCTCACCAAACCCATTGATGTCGTGCGGCTGGAAAAGACCTTTGCCCGGCTGGCTCAAAAAAAGGAAGAAATCCCTTCCGGCAAAATCGCCATTCGCTCCAAAAACGATTACATTTTGGTGGATCCTCAGGAAATCTCCTACATTTTCCGCAACCAGCGGAAAAGCCAGATCAACTGCCTGGATGGGAAAACCTTATTCGTCTCCGCCGCCATCGAAGAATTGGAGCTGATTTTTGAGGACTACAACTTTTTCCGCTGCCACAAATCCTATTTGATCCCCTGCGGACAAATTGTCCAGGTGCGCAGCGGCCAATACGGGCGAACCTATGAGGCGGTGCTTACCGACGGTTCAGTAATCCCCATCAGCCGCAACCGCTATCCAGCTCTGCGGGAAAAACTAGAACGGTTAGGGGTTCGGTTTTTATAACATTCCTTCCCCTTTTCTAGCATAACTCATCCTTTCCCGTCTGTCCAGAAAAACAGCACAAAACTGACAGAGATTTGACGTTACTAGTCAAGTCTCTTTTTTTGCCCTTTTGCGGCAGATCCCGCCGACGGCAGCATAAGGCCGCAGCATCGGCGGGATCGGGAGAAATAAGAAAGAGAGAGGTTATCATTTTTCTTTGTAGTAAAGCATGCAGTGGCAGTAGCCCTCAAAATTAGGGTCGGCAATCTGCCGGCGGAATTCCTGGCAGATGCACTTATACTCCTCGGTACGCTCTACTCGGCAGGGACAGTAGCCGCCTCTGGCAGCCAAACCTTCCCGCACCGTCTTGACCACTTCCGGGTCATCATTCAGCCGAATTCGGCCCATGTGCGTCATCTCCTTTGTCGGATGGATACAATAACTTGGCCAGCTGTTCCCGGATCCCTTCCAGATTCATCCCGCCGGCGGAGCGAAAGATCTCCTTGCCCCGGTGAAAATACAGGAAAGTGGGCAGCCCTACCACGTCAAACCGCTTGCCCAGTTCTGGGTAGGCGGAGGTGTTAACTTTTATAAATTTAAGATATGCCATTTGATCTGCCGCTTGCCGGTAAAAGGGAGCGGTAAAGACACAGGCTCCGCAATGGTCGCCGTAAAAATCCACCATGGCATATTCCGCTTGAATCAGTTCATCGAAATTTTCCGGAGTTGCTTCTAACACTGCCATGGATTTACGCCTCCAATTCCTTTTCCGCTTCTGTGCTTAACGCATAGAAAACGTGTTCTTGATATTTCATTTCCTGATATAAGGACAGATCGGACTTTTGTTTTGCCTCTTCCAGAGTCAGTCCCTGCTGAAAAGCCGCCTGTTCCAATACTTTCAGGTACTCTTCTTCCGTAACCTCAAAGCCGTCCTCGTGACAGAGGTAACGGTACAGCAGGAAGGGGCGGAATCGGGGCTGTTGCTCCTTGGCCAGTTTTTCCACGGCCTGCTCATCGGTAAGAATCTCAAAGCCCTCTTCCGGAATCCGGGGATCAATGCCGCCGGCCAGCAAAGACTGGAACATCATTCTTCCCCGGAGCAAACACCAATCCTTTTCTTCCTGGGGATCCACGGAAAACTCGCTGCGCTGCGTAGTTTCCTTCATCCAGTAACCTACAATCCCAAAGCAAGCCTTTTGCCGGCGCTCCGGATCATGCTGCTGATGGTACCAACGGGAAAAATCCTCCACCGTCTCCACGCCGGGAATGTTTAAAATCCACATCAGTTCCGGGCCGATTTTTGGTTCCACCCGGCGCAGAGCTTCCAGCACCGTCAGTTCCATCTCTGCCGCACCCACGGTGCAGGAAAAGACATCCCCTGCTTTTTTGCCCAATACAGCGGCTTCTGCCTGCTCTGCTCCCGGCAGTTTCTGCCCAGGATAGAACAGAATCGCTCTTCCCTGCCAAGCAGGATCGGAACAATGCAGACATTCACAGCGCACCGAATCTCCATTTTGGATCGCATCTTCCACCAGCTGGTCAGAAGCGTGATCCGCCGCCAAAGAACGCAGCTCCTGCTCAATTTCCTCCTGGGGAATCTTCCAGCGGCGGAGTTCTTCGGGGATGGTCAGGGTATGATAGTTAAAACAACAAGTCAGTTTTGAATTCATAGAAAGCCCTCGTTTCCTCAGCCGGTCAGGACGCTTTGTCGCCTTTCCGTGCAAAAGTCTGATAATATTTGCTCCGCTCCAGCAGCTCTTCCGGAGTGCCGCAGTCCTCAATCTTTCCGCCCCGCATCACAATCACCTGATCGGCAAATTGAGTGGCAGAATGGTTGTGGGCAATGAGAATGGTTGTGCGGCCCTTCATCAAATTTTGCAGCGCCGCAGTTACCAGCTGTTCACTCTTAACATCCAGGTTGCTGGTAGCTTCATCCAGCAGAAGGTAGTCTGGATTTCGCATCATGGCACGGGCGATGACAATGCATTGCTGCTGTCCGCCGGAGAAATTACTGCCGCCGGGGCCAACCTGAGCGTCAAAGCCACCGGGTGTCTCCATAATGAAGTCATAGGCGTTGGCCATCTTGGCCACCTTCACCAATTCTTCTTCCGAAACCTTTCGCTCCACCCCGTAGAGGATGTTCTCCCGGACCGTGCCGGACAAAAGGGGCTTATCCTGAGCTACAATAGCAAAACTCTTCCGCCAGGAAGACAGGCTGAACTCTTCAATATTGGTATCTCCAAACTGAATGACGCCGCTGCTAGGCACATACATCCGTTCCAGCAGCTTAAACAAGGTGGTTTTTCCTGCGCCGTTGGTACCGATAATGGCAGTGACCTTCCCTTTGGGGATGGTAACAGTGAGATCCTTTAACACCGGCTGGGTGCCGTAAGCAAAATCCACATGATCCACGTGAATGTCGGCGTCCTCCACATCCATTTCGTGGCCTTCTGATTTTTCATCCGGCAGTTCCAGCACTGCGCCGATCTTCTGCATAATACCGGCATTCTGAGCCAACGTGGAGAAATAAGTGAGCAGGGCCACCACCCGCACTGACAGCAGGCTGGACAGGGAATAGAAGCCGATCAGCTTACCAATGCTCATCTCCCCGGTGGAAACCAGATAGCCGCCGTAACCAAAAGCAATGACAATACTGATGCAGCCAATGAGTTCCATTCCGGCGTATTGCACCATGGAAGTTAAGCTCAGTTTAATGTCTGCGCTGCACTGTTTGCGGAACAGGTGATCCGCCTTTTTGTTTTCCTCCTCCTGGGTGGAGAAGGACTTAATCAGCCGCATCCCGGTTACCCGTTCTGCCAGATAACTCATGGTTTTAGCCAACCGGTTTCTGGTTTCTGCCCCGGTGCGATAGGTGAGCCAGCCGTACAACAAAGCCACCCCTGCCATCAGGGGGAGGATCCCCAAGCTGGCGAAGGCCATAGAGGGCTGATAATTGTAAAGTTGGATAAAAGCCACAATGCCGGCGTAAATGGTAGTGCCAATGCCGATAATCACCTGGAAAAAGTAGCAGGCACTGTCAGCGTCGGTGGTGATACGAGTCACCAATCCATTGGCATTGTCCCCATCGTAAAATCGGGTAGGCAGCCGCATCATCTTGTTCCACATCCGCAGCCGGACACCCATATTGATCTTCTGGTAGGCCAAACCGGAAATGTAGGTGGTGGCGATGGTCAGCAACCCAGACAGAACAATGTAGACAACATACCGCACCAGCAGATCGGTATTCACCGAATTCTGAGTGCCGTCAATGATAGAGGCAGTAAGGGTCACCGATTCCACCTCTACATTGGTGTTAACCACCGAAAGGGCCACAAAAATTAAGAGAAGGATCCAGGGCATTTTCACCCCTTTGAAAACCTTGGTATACCGCCAAATGGCTTTCAGCATACTGCCGCCTCCTCTCCTTGCTTCTGGGTTGCCACCAGTTCTTGGAACAGGGGGCAGGTCTGGTTTAATTCTTCATAGGTCCCGCAGCCGGCTACAGCACCGCCGGACAGCACCACAATCTGATCTGCCTGTTCCATCATGGACAAATCGTGGGTGACAATGACCTTGGTTTTGCCTTCAAACAACCGGTAGATGGTATCCTGCACCGACTTTGCCGCCACTGCATCCAATGCGGAAGTGGGTTCATCCAGCAATAGAATTTCCCCATTCCGGAGAAACTCCCGAGTCAACACCAACCGCTGGCGTTGACCGCCGGACAAGGAACTTCCGTTAGCCGCCACCACGGTATCCAAGCCGTCTTCCCAGGCTTGAAGTGTGTCGTAAAAGCCGGACTGTTTGGCGGCGTCCAAAATCTCTTGATCGCTGACCGTACGGTGAATGCCGTAGGTCAAAGCCTCCCGCACCGTGCCGCTGAAAATGTCTGCTCCCTGCTGGGCATAACCGAACCGCTTGCGCAGTTCTTTCGGCATAACATCGCTGACGGGCACTCCGCCGATGCGGACCTGACCGCTGTCCGGTTCATAAAACCGTTCGATCAGGCTGATGGAAGTAGTTTTCCCACTGCCGCAAAGGCCCACAATGGCAGTGGCAGAACCGGCAGGGATGGTGAAGGAAACGTCGTCCAACGCCTTTTTGTCCCCGTAAGAGAAGGATACATGATCGAACACAATATCCTTGCCCTGGGGAAGAGCTTTGCTTTCCCCTTCTTCTTCTACCGGCGCCACGTTGAGATGAGCGGCCCGGGCCAGGGTGCCCTGGATGGTTTTCAGGTCGGTCCAGTAACTAATCAGAGTATCAAAGTTGGTCGAAATGGTAGCGGAGTACATGAAAAAGGCCACCCACTCCTGCATGGTAATCATGCCTTGATTTAACAGCAGCACGCCAAACACCATGACAATCATGGTTTGCAACAAGCCAATCAAGGTAGACAGCGCGGAGATACCGCATTCCAGCTTGGTCACCCGCATATTGGCTTGAAACAGTTCTCGGGTCACTTCTTCCCCGTTTTTTAACTCCTGATCTTCACTGGTATAGGTCTTAATCAGGCTCAAGTTTCGCACCCGTTCCGCCAGATAGGCGGTAAGACCACCAATGCGCTGATACAGTCCGTTTTGGGTTCGGAACCGGCAGCGTCCGATAAAGATCATATAGGCCACCTTCACCGGCAACAGCAGCAACAGCGCCAGCATCAGTAAGATATTGTAGCTGGACACGGTGGACAACGCCCGTACCACATAATAGATGGCGGGAATAATTCCCACAATATACTGGACCAGCTGCTTCATGGCTTCGGAAGCGTCGTTGGTCACGGTGCTCATCAGGTTGGAAGGATTATTCTCGAAGTAGTAATCCATTCGGATATTCAGCATCCGCTTCCACAAGGTCCGCCGGGCGTTCCGCGCTGCAAAATGCTGGGCGGGACAGCGCAGAGCAGTATCGGCACAAAGCACAATGGTATAGGCTACATAAAACCAAATGGCGTCAATCAGCACCTGGGGATCCAGGTTGCCGCTAAGCAGTCCCGCTGTGGTGGTGGGAAGAAAAAGGTTAACCTCACTGTAAGCCATGTTGCAGAGAAAAGCTACCAGAATCCAAATCCAAGGCATCCGCACTGACTTGAGCAGTTTCCAAAACTCTTTCCAGTTGGCTACCTTTTCCTTCTCTTTCTTTTGTTTTGCTTTCACTTCAGCACCCCGCAATGTTTAAAATTAAAATCGGAAATAGGGGGGATTTCGCTTACGGCTGGTATTCCACCAAACCGTTATAGCTGGACATCCATTCCACATAATCCTGGGCAGAGGTTCCGGAGAACATTCCCATTCCAGAATAGGTGGCTACCATGGCCTGGATCATATCGGTGTCGGAATAGGTGTAAATCACGTTGCCTTCCTGAGTCAAGGTTTGTCCTTGGGATTGATAGAAGTCCAGCAAGCTGCTGGCAGCTGCTTCGTCAGCACCCACGAACACCTGATATTCACCTACAGGTTGTCCGTCCTTAGCGTAGAGGATTTCGTACATAGCTTCCGCATTGTAGCCGGACATCTGCATGTTGTTGATTAAAGTAGAACCGGTGGTTCCCTGATAAACATACCGGGTGTCATAGTCCAGTCCTTCGGGATCGGTGATGGAAAAGTTGTCGGTGATCTGAATGGCAGTACCTTCCGCCGCTTCGCCGCTCTGGGAATCGGCGCCTTCATTGGTGCTTTCCTGAGTAGAAGCAGTTTGAGCAGGGGTGGAAGTCGTGGAGGTGGTATTGCTGCTGCAAGCGGCCAAAGCAGTCATCATCACTGCGGCCAAGCACAAAACCAAGGTTCTTTTCAAATATTTCATGGTAAAGTTCTCCTTTCAAAATAGGAATTCATCTTCTCATAATTCGTCGTCTTTCAAGTAAGGGATTACCGCAGCGGTGGAGATTTCCACTTCACCTGCAGCGGGAACGGTATCTTCGGTCAAGGTCATGCCATAGGAAACATACATGGCGTTATAATAGGCTTCCACCGTAGCTTCCGAAATCATGCCGTACTGCACGTACAGATCGATGGTTTGCTGGACATATTCTCCGCTGTTGGAAACTACTACCACATTGCCCTGACTGAGGGAGGTGTCGTAAAACTCACCCAGCTTCTCAACCAATGCCGCAGCGCTGGTTTCGTCCGGCATAACATAACATTGGTATTCTCCCAAGGGAGCGCTGCCTTTGGCGTAGAGGATCACATAATATTCCTCTGCTCCATTCTGCGACGCAAAGGGATTGGAAGAATCTCCGTAAAGTACGTACCGGGCATCGTAGTCCATTCCTTCCGGATCGGCAAATACATAGCTGTCACCCAGCTGGATGCCTTCCAGATCTTCCGGATAAACAGTATCTTTGGTCAAGGTCATGCCGTAGGAGACATACATGGCATTGTAATAGGCTTCCACCGTAGCTTCCGGAATCATGCCGTATTGCACATACAAATCAATGGTTTGCTGGACATATTCTCCGCTGTTGGCAACTACTACCACATTGCCCTGACTAAGGGAGGTGTCGTAAAACTCACCCAGCTTCTCAACCAAAGCCGCAGCGCTGGTTTCATCCGGCATGACATAGCACTGGTATTCTCCCAAGGGAGCGCTGTCTTTGGCGTAGAGGATTACATAAAATTCCTCTGCTCCATTCTGCGACGCAAAGGGATTGGAAGAATCTCCGTAAAGTACGTACCGGGCGTCGTAATCCATTCCGTCCGGATCGGTGAATACATAGCTGTCACCCAGTTGGATGCCTTCTGTGGGCTTTTCAGGTTGGTTGTCATCCCCACCGGGAGTGGGCGTTTCCTCATCTCCTCCGGGGGTGGGATCCACCGGTTTTTCTTCTGCCGGCGGCTCCGGAACGGTAGTGCCTTGGTAGGGCACCATGCCCTCATAAGCCATCATGTATTGCAGATAAGCAGTGGGAGTGGCTTCGGACATGCCGCCGAACTGCACATAGTACCCCATCAACTGTTCCAAGCTGGCCTGGTCGCTGTACATCAGCACCACATCTTCATGTTGCGTGGCCACACCGCTGTACAGATTTGCCATTTGCTGAGCACTGGCCACATCCGCCGCCCGGTAACACTTGTACTCCGCCACAGCTTTACCGTTTTTCACATAGAGGACTTCGTACATTTCTACCACATGGCAGCCCTGCTGGTTGACAATGGCCACGGAGCTGGAATTGCCGTCCCCGTAAAGCACATACCGCGTGTCAAAATCCAATCCCGCGGGATCGGTAAAGGTATAACGGTCACTGATCTTTAGGACAAAATTTTCTTCCCCAGTGCCCACCGGCTCCAGAGGCGGAACGGGAACCGGCGACCCGATGGAAGGAAGCCCGGCAGAGCCGGAAAGCTGAGTGGTTCCGGTAGAAGCCGAAGGCACCGTCGCAGAACCGTGATAAGGGCTCATGCCGTTGAAGAAAAATCCCATTCCCAGATAAGCTTCCGCTGTAGGAGAGGAAATAGCATTTTGCTGGTAATAAAAGTCGATGTAGGTTTTCTGAACATAATCCCCATCATTGACAATGCACACTACATCGCCGTGACGTTCACAATGGGTGTCGTCGCCGTAATAATACTGGCTCAAATAATTGTAAGCTTTAATGGCATCCGCTTCGCTGCTCAGCACATAGCACTTGTATTCTCCAGTACATTTCCCCTGATAAGTGTATAAGATCTCATAGGCGCCTTCTACCGAAAAGCCCTGGGAACTCAATCCCCGTGCCATGGAGCAACTGCTTCCGCCGTACAACACATAGCGGGTATCAAAATTGATGTCTGACGGATCGGTAAAGGTGTACAGGTCACTCATAGGAATGCTGTAGCTGTCCTCTTTGCTGGTTCCGGTCAGTTCCTCTCCTTCTTCCGCAGTGGGTTCCAAAGGTTCCTCCTGCTGCTGGTCAGGATCCTGCAGCCATTCGCCGCCGGAAACCGTGCTGGTGTTCACGTCGGCCGGTTGATCTTGGTCGGAAGGCTGGATGTTCAGCAGAACCACGCACAGCACCACTCCAATCACAACAATCACCGCTGCAATGGCACAGAGAAGGACGATCTTCTTCTTTTTTTCCATGCAATCACGCTCCTTGTTTGAATTCTCATAGCAACCAGGAGTTTTCAATGCCTTTTACCAATGCAGCAAATACAATCCGACCCCTAATTTTTTCTAGCATACGACATTTTACATTGTGTTGCAATCAAATTTGTCGAACAGGTACAAATTATGGTTTATCGGGGACAGATTTTAGTTTGTATGAACAAGCGTGTTTGTGGCAAATCTTCCTGTTTTAATCGCAATTTGTTTGCTGAAAACTTCCAACCTCCTTTAAAATCTAAAAAGATTGCGAACTTTTTCCCAATATGATATAATACCCACAAGAAATGCAGGGCGGCGCCTCCGGCAAAGTTCTGCAGATGGAAAGGGAGATTGTCACCGTGCAATACAATTACGACGTTGCCATCGTCGGCTCCGGCGTGGCCGGGCTGTTTGGAGCCTGCCACATGGATCCTTCCTTGAAGGTCTTGGTCATCGCAAAGCGGGAGCCGGATCTCACCAACACCTCCCTGGCTCAGGGAGGCATTGCGGCGGTGCTGGACACCGTTCACGACAATCAAGAGGACCACATTCGGGACACCATGATTGCAGGCGGCTATGAAAATAATCCGGACGCAGTGCGGCTGCTGGTCAGCCGCGGCCCATCGGAAGTGCGGGAACTGATGGAGCTGGGAGCGGTGTTTGACCGCAACCCGGACGGCAGCTTAAACTACACCCTGGAAGGGGGACACTGCCGTCCCCGAATCGTCCATCACAAAGACTCCACCGGCAGCGAAGTACAGCGGGCGCTTTTGGCCTATGTCCGCACCCTGCCCAACGTGACCATCTGGGAAGATTCTTTGGTGGCGCTGCTGAAAAAAGACAGCTGCTTCCACCTGGATGTGATCCAGGAACACACCGACCTGATCCGCCACGTCAACGCTCGGATCTGTCTGCTGGCCACCGGAGGCATCGGACGGGTGTATCAGTACACCACGAACTCCAAAATTGCCACCGGCGACGGCATCGCCTTCGCCTACCGGCTGGGCGCCCGGATCAAGAATCTTCATTATATCCAATTCCATCCCACCGGCTTTGCCAGCAAAAAAGATCGGGAAACCTTCCTGATCTCCGAATCGGTTCGGGGCGAGGGCGGCTATCTGTTAAACGCCGAAAAGAAGCGGTTTATGCAAAACTATGATCCCCGCCTGGAACTGGCTCCCCGGGACGTAGTGAGTCACTTTGAGATGGTGGAGGTAAAACGGCAGCAGAGCGACGATCTGTGGCTGGACATCTCCTATAAACCCGCCGACTTTATCCGTCAGCGGTTCCCCATGATCTACCAGAAGTGCCTGCAATACGGGTACGATATGACCAAGGAACCCATCCCCATTTATCCCTGCCAGCATTACCTCATGGGCGGCATTGATGTGGACTTGTGGGCCCGCACCACGGTAGACGGGCTGTACGCCGCCGGAGAATGTTCCCACACCGGCGTCCACGGCAACAACCGGCTGGCTTCCAACAGCCTGCTGGAAGCATTGGTCTTCTCCCATCGAGCAGCCGAGGACATCAACCGGCTGGCCAAAGAAGGCAAACTTCCGGATTTCTGCGACGGGGACTTTCCTGAAGACAATTACACCCAGCGGCTTCCCGGCGGCATCCGCACCGAAGTCCGGGCCATTATGCAGAAGAGTTTCTTTGTAGCCCCCAATGTGGAAGAATGCCGCAAAGGACTGGTACGGTTGGATGAACTGCGCCGGTTTATGGAAGGCGGCCAGTGGCACATGGACTTCCACTGCGTGGAATCCCGCAGCTTGGTGACGGTAGCGGACCTGATCCTCCGAGGCGTGGTACAGCAAGAGGAAGCTAAGGAGAAGAAACAGGAGGAAGCAGCCAAATGAATCTGCCTATCTTTTATGTGGATGACCTGATTAAGCGGGCCATCACCGAAGACATCAACTACATCGACGTCACCAGCGACTATCTGCTGGATGACGATGACATGAGCCAGGCCTACTGGGTCTCCAAGGACAGCGGCGTTATTGCCGGGTTGGACATCGGCCTGCGGGTATTTACCCTGCTGGACCCCTCCATCCGTCTGGAAACCAAAGTAAAGGATGGGGATCGGGTGGAAAAGGGAGACATCCTGGCCACGATAGAAGGCCCCACCAAAAGCCTGTTAAAGGGAGAGCGCACCGCTTTGAATCTGGTGCAGCATATGAGCGGCATCGCTACCGCCACCCGCCACTGTGTAGATCTGGTGGCCGGCACCAAAGCCACTATTGCCTGCACCCGGAAAACCCTCCCCGGCCTGCGGCCTATTCAGAAATACGCCGTTGTCTGCGGCGGCGGGCGGAATCACCGCTACAACCTCAGCGACGCCGCCATGCTGAAGGACAACCACATTGATGCCTATGGCAGCCTTACCAAAGCAGTGGAAACCCTGCGCAGCCGCACCGGGCATATGGTAAAAATTGAATGCGAAACCCGCACCTTGGAAGAGCTCCAGGAAGCTCTGGACTGCGGTGTGGATGTAATCATGCTGGATAACATGGATCTGCCCACCATGAAAAAGGCGGTGGAAATCACTGCCGGACGGGCCAAATTGGAAGCCAGCGGTAACATCACCGAAGAAAACATTGCCCAGGTGGCCGCCACCGGAGTGGACATCATCAGCTTGGGCGCTTTGACCCATTCGGTGAAGTGCTTTGATATTTCCATGAAAATCAAACGTCAATCCAATTGACCTTTCCCTTTGGCGGCCAAAGCAAGGCCGCCATTTTTCTGCCCCAAAAACAAGGGGAGCCGCAAAATTTCAGTTGAAATCCAGCTTCCCAGTCGTTTCCCATATGGCAGCCCTGCCGGGCACAGATATTTTCAACTTCCATTTCTTAAAACAACCGCCCTAAACCTCGGAGATGATATTATGTTTACCTTATCCCTGATCGCTGCCGTAGCGGAAAACGGTATCATCGGCAACGCCGGAACCATGCCCTGGCATCTTCCCGCCGATTTAGCTTGGTTTCGCCAATGCACCCAAGGACATACCGTAATCATGGGTGCCAACACGTTCCGTTCCATTGGTAAGCCTCTGCCCAACCGGGACAATCGGGTAGTGTCCTCTACCCTAACCCCGGCAAATACCGGCTGCGCCGTGTATCCTTCCCTAAAAGCAGCTCTCACCGGCTGCGTCGGAGAGGTGTTTGTCATCGGTGGAGCTCAGCTTTACCAGACTGCTCTTCCCTATGCAGATAAGCTCTACCTTACCCGCATTCACCGCGCCTACTCTGGGGATACCTTTTTTCCGTCGGTGGACCTTTCCCAATGGCGGCAGATAGTTTTCAACTCCCTTCCCGGTGACCCCACCCTGGACTTTGTCATTTATGATCGGATTGTGAAAAAAGAAGAAAGATTTTAAGGAATTTCCCAAAGCGTTCACAATTTCCTGGTAGGATAAATATATCCCACCGGGAAAATTTGGATTGGAAAGAAGCTTGACTATGGAACCTTGGACAACCATCGGCCTTTGGATTTTATGTTTTGCCGCCTACAGCATCCTGGGCTGGTGCTACGAAGTAGTGCTGGACTTTGTAGCCCGGCAGAAATTGGTCAATCGGGGCTTTCTCATGGGTCCCTACTGCCCCATCTACGGCGTAGGCGCCGTGCTGATTCTACTGCTGTTTGGAGACACTTCCCTGAATCCTGTGGCCCTCTTTTTAGCCAGCGGTGCAGTCTGTACTGCATTGGAATACTTCACCTCCTACTGGATGGAGCGATTGTTCCATGCCCGGTGGTGGGACTACAGCAAAAAGCACTTCCAGATCAACGGCCGGGTTTGTTTAGAAGGATTTTTGGCCTTTGGCGCCATGAGCGTGATTTTAGTCTACTGGCTCAACCCCTTCCTAATGGATCTGTTTTCCCGAATCCCGGAGTTGGGCATCATTATCATCGCCGCCGTCTTCACCGGCTGGTTTGCCTTTGATACGATCCGCTCCATCCTCTCCGCTCTTCACCTGGATCGGAAGTTAAACCGCCTGCAAAAGAACTGGGAAGAAAATGTAAGCAAATTTCAAAAGCGGGTTACCGCCGGCAAAAAGATTTTGGCGGAAAAAGGATTCGGCGAAGGCCGCCTGATCCACGCCTTCCCTACCTTCACTTCCCAAAAACATCCCCAAGGGGTGGAACAGCTCCAAGACTTTTGGAAGAACCGTCAGAAAACACGGAACTCTCACCAAACCAAATCCAATTGAGGTTAACTCGATATTTCAATTTGTAATATAATAGAAAAAAATTACTGTCCGGCATGGATCTATTTCCACCGGACAGTTTTTGTTTAAATGGAGGCATTCTCCGTTGCCTTGTCTTTAGCAATCAATTGTTTCAGTGCTTCTACAGCTGTTTGAAGCATGGGACCTACCTCAAAGTCCTCCTCCACCGGCTGTTCCGGTCGATCCCAGGCATGATTGTTGCAGACCAACAGCACTGCCCCGGCCCGCACCCGCCGTACCGCTGCGGTAAGAAAGATGGTGGCACACTCCATTTCAGAGGCCAGCACCCCCGCCTGTTCCCACATCTTCCACTTTTCTTTCAGCATCCGGCTGACCGGCATAAGATCCGGGTTATGCTGTCCGTAAAAAGAGTCCTTGCTTTCCACTATTCCCAGCTCATGTGGAAGCCCCAACGTTTGAGAAGCCTGCTCCAGCGCCCAGATCACCTGATAATCCGGCACTGCCGGAAACTCCAAAGGCAGATAGGCGCAACCGGTACCCTCTTTTCGCACAGCTCCAGTGGGGATCACCAAGGTGCCCACCTTCAACTCCGGTTGGATAGCACCACAGGTACCCACCCGCAACAGGGTGTGGGCGCCACTCTGCACCAGCTCCTCCACGGCAATGGAAGCGGAAGGGCCGCCGATGCCGGTGGAAGTCACAGTGACTGGTGTTCCGTCTAAACAGCCGTTCCAGGTACAAAATTCCCGTTGGTCTGCCACCGGATAGGCATCTTCCAACAACGCTGCAATTTTGGGCACCCGCTTGGGGTCTCCTGGGAGAATAACGTAGGAATTGATCTGCTCCGGAGTAGCTCCCAGGTGGTACAAAGGCTTAGATGTTTCACGCATAACAACGCCTCCTTTTTTCTTCAGTATACCGTTTTCTCCGAAAAACTGTCAAGAAAAACGGAGAGGCCGAAACCTCTCCGTGCAACATCAGGGATTGATGTCCTGATAAATGTAATTGTGAATGATCTGGGTGGCAGCATCCAAATCATAAACGTAATACCACCGGCTGCCAATGTATTCCCCGCGAGCATTGCAGTTACCATCCGGCAGAGCGCATTGCCCGAAGGAAGGACCGGAAGTCACTGCCCAAGTGCCGATATCGATCATTTCATCCACCGATAAAGAGGTGGTGCATTGGCTCAGCACCATGCTGGCTAAGCCGGGGAGACGGGTAATATCCATCTGCGCCACTGAATTAAACAGGGAATTCAGTACTTCCCGCTGGCGTTCGGTGCGGTCCATATCCGAACCAGTATACCGGTTTCGAGAATAGGCCACCGCTTGACCACCGGTGAGGAGCTGATAACCAGTTTGCTGTACCGGCTCGGCAGAAATACCCAGGGATTGCAACTCTGGAATATAGTTATTCATCACTTCCCGTTCGTCTTCGTCTACATTGACGTAAACACCACCAACATAGTCAATGATGTTAGCCAACTGGGCAAAGTTTACGGTAACGAATTCCGAAATATCCAGGTTAAAGTTTTGATTCACCGTGCGTACCGCCAATTCCGGCCCACCGTACGCATAAGCGTGAGTAAGCTTGTCCATGCCGTGACCATCGATGGCTACATAAGAATCTCGAGCGATAGAGATCAACTTAATCTGGTTGTCAGTGCGGTTCAAAGACAATACCATCAGAGCATCTGACCGTCCAGAATCGGATGAAACATCCCGCGTGTCTACGCCAAACAAGGCGATATTGGTAATGTCCGCTACTGGCACTGCTTCACCCTGCTCGTTTTCCACCACAGAACCAGACGGGGTGGTAATACCCAGTTCGCTGGTGTTTAATTCCATGTACTGGGCAGAACCTAAAATACTGCGAATATATAGATAGGCAGCACCGGCCAAAACCAACAGCACCGCCAAAATAACGCAGAGGATCACAATAATTTTCTTTTTTACCGACCATTTTTTCCGCTGCTTTTTGCTAGAATGAATCGATTGTTTTTTGTCGTGATGCAGAGCCACGATGGTCACCTCAATATCCTTTCATTTCGTTTCATTTTAGCATATTTCGACACTTAGGTCAAGGCCAAAAAGAAGTTGGAAATACTTTGTTTCAATTTGCAGCATTAGTCATTCCTTCTTCAATATTTTTCCACACCCAAGCGCCTAGATTATCCGGGACAAAAAGAGAATCGGGACAAGGCTTTCTTGTCCCGACGTGGCTCCCCCAACTGGGCTCGAACCAGTGACATCATGATTAACAGTCATGCGCTCTACCGACTGAGCTATGGAGGAATATAACAAAATATGGCGGCGCCGCTCTATCTTCCCGGGCCGTCGCCAGCCAAGTATTGTCGACACTGGTGAGCTTAACTTCTGTGTTCGGGATGGGAACAGGTGGATCCTCACCGCCATCGACACCGCCTATTTTGTTTTTCTTGAAAGTCTCTAGGACCTTCAAAACTGAACAACGAACCTTTGCATTTTGCATTGTGTTTCGCTTGACTTGAGGTCAAGCCCTCGACCGATTAGTACTTCCCGGCTCAATACGTCACCGTACTTACACCCGAAGCCTATCTACCTCATCGTCTCTAAGGGGTCTTACC
>DVGY01000046.1 GCA_018712465.1 Candidatus Egerieicola pullicola
TGTTATCGCAAAGCGCCAGTCCCAATCCGGAACCGCCTTTGGCCCGAGAGCGGGATTTATCCACTCGGTAAAAGGCTTCCGTCAGGTGCTTTAAAGAGGAGGTGGGAATGCCCCGCCCATTATCCTGCACCATCAGCCGGCATCCTTTGGAAGTCATATCCAAGGTAACAAAAATCTGCCCGCCGGAAGCAGGAAGTGCTTTTCTGGCATTATCGATAAGGTTGGCGGTGAGGGTAATAAACAGGTCCGGCTCCAAAAGGCAGGTTCCTGACTGCGTTTGGCAGTCCAATCGGATGCCATGCTGACTGTAAACCGGAATCAGATTGCGCACATATTCCTCCACCAGCGCTCCCGGTTCACAGGGCTTCAGGGTCACCGATTCCTGTCCGGTAACAAACAGATCTAACAGCGTCAAGCTCATCCGCTCCAAACGCTTGGCTTCGGAAAAGATGTATTCCGCCGCTTCGGTCTGTTCCTGTTGGGTCAAATCATGGCTGCGCAGCAAATCGGCGTAGCCGATAATGGAAGTCATGGGAGTTTTCAATTCATGGGTAAAGCTGCCCATAAACCGCTGCTGCTGCTCCATGGACTGTTTGAGCTGATCTACACTCTGTTCCACCTGATCTGCCATAGCGTCGAATTCTTGAGACAAGCGTCCGATTTCATCCCGGGAGGTGACCTGGCTGCGGCAGGAAAGATTGCCGGATGCAATTTCCCGGCTGGCCCTGGTCAATTTTTTCAAAGGCCGAGTTAAAAACCAGGCAATGGTATAGCTCAGCACCCCGCAAACCAAAATCAATCCCAAATATACCACCAGATAAACCTGGAATTGGATCCGCCGGGTTTCATACACTGAAGAAATATCGTATACGAAAGAAAAAGTGTAGTCCACATCACTCATGGTGTAGGTCTGTTCCAGAAACAAGCATTCTTTTCCTTGAGAAGAATCCGGCTCAACGGTTTCTCCCAGATGGAACAAATCCACATTGGAAACCGAAATGGTCATAGACAGGAAGGAACTCATCAGTCCCTGGTTCCACAGCTGATTTACGTTCTGCCGCAAAGCATCGATGTCATTCCAGCCGTTGGACTGGTACTCGCACAAGGTCTGCACCATGTCCACCACCAGATTCACCGACGTGGTGGCGTCCGCTTTCTGCCGGTCCAAAGAAGCCTGAAAGGAAGCAGAAATCCAGATGCTTCCCCCAATGCCAAACAGCACTGCCAACAGGCAGGTCATGCTTAAGGCAATTTTGGTGCGAAACCGCAAAGCTACACCTCCAGTCGGTATCCCACTTTATTCACCGCCCGCAGCCGCTGTTCCCAACCAACCTTTTTGCGCAGGCGCTGGACGTGAAGATCCACCGTTTTGCTGCCATATTCCAGCTCCCCGCCCCAAACCTGGCGGTAAATGGTTTCCCGATACAGGGCAATGTTGGGATTTCGAGCAAACAGCAGCAGCAAATCGTATTCTTTGGGGGTCAGGCGAATGGGAGTTCCATCTTTGGTCACCTGCATGGAGCGGGTGTCGATGACCAGTCCCCCAATCTCCAGCACCGCCTGGGTCTTATGATACCGGCGCAGCACCACATCCACCCGAGCCAGCAGCTCCTGGACTTCAAAGGGTTTGATAATATAGTCCTCCGCCCCCATCCGCAATCCCTTTACCCGGTCATTTATGGCGTTTTTAGCGGTGAGAAAGATCACTGGGATCTCCAGTGGGCGGATATATTCCAACAGCTCAAACCCGTCTACTTTAGGCAGCATAATGTCCAGCAGAATCAAATCAAAACTCTGGGTATCAATGAGCTGAATGGCCTGTTCCCCGTCAAATGCCCGCTGACAGCGATAACCGGCTTTTTGCAGGCTCATGCGAATTAAATTGGAAATGGGAGGTTCATCCTCCACAATTAAAATATTTATCATAATAAAGCAATAGCTCCTTCGCAGCAATCAAAATCATACAACTATACCATACTGCCATTTGGCATCCAAACGGCAACAAGGCTGAACGCCTTCTTCTTCATTCTAAAAGGAAGCAAGGGCACTGTCAAGGGAAGAACGGTTGCGTTTTCCCGGGAAAAGAGGTATCATGAAATCACATCCAAACCGATAAAATAAAGGAGGCATTTTTTTGCGTTACAGCGCCGTAGATTACTCCCACCAACAGTTGGCCATGCGGCTGAAACCTGGCTGCAAATGCATCGACGCCACTGCCGGCCGGGGACACGACACCGCCTTTCTCTGCTCCTTGGCAGGTGAAACCGGGGAAGTCGCTGCTTTCGATGTCCAACAGGAAGCCTTAGACAGTACCGCCAAACGGTTGGAAGAATTGGGGTACCATGCCCGGCTGATTTTAGACAGCCACCACCGGATGGAAGCATATTTTCCTCCGGAATCGGTGGACGCCATTACCTTTAATTTTGGCTGGCTGCCGGGAGGAAATCACGCCATCTTCACCAAACCGGACACCAGCATTCCTGCCATTGAAGCGGGGCTGCGGCTGCTTCGTCCAGGCGGCGTAATGAGTCTCTGCATCTACAGCGGCAAAGACACCGGCTACCAGGAGCGAGACGCCTTGCTGGCCTTCCTCCCCACCCTGCCTCAAGATCAATACACGGTGCTCATCACCCAATTTTCCAACCGGCCCAACGATCCTCCCATTCCGGTGCTGATCCTCAAGGAGTGAGTGCTTTATGAAAAAGACGGCGTTGGCGGCGCTGCTAATTTGCGCAGCCATTTTGCTGGGCGGCTGCGGCAGAGGGCAAAAAACAACAACCTTTCCTCCATCGGAGAGTTCCACTGTCGCTCAGCACCCGTCCCAAGAAGCGGCACAACCGGAAGAGGAAGGGGAACTTTACGGCAGCGCCAAGCAGCTAGCCGGGAGAATTGCCGTGGTAGCGGTGTTTTGGGAAGACGCCCAGGATAGTTGGGGCCGAAACGAACTGCAAACCGCACAGCAGCAGCTGGTGACGGCGTTAGGCTTTTTGGA
>DVGY01000047.1 GCA_018712465.1 Candidatus Egerieicola pullicola
TGTTGCGACAAGCCAGCTGATAAGGCATTTCATAGTGGGAGATGGTCACCAGGGGCTCAATGCCGTGAGCCTTGCATTCCTCGAAGATTTTGTCGTAAAACTCCAGTCCCTTTTCGTTGGGGGTCTCCTCCAAACCGGTGGGGAAGATCCGTGACCAGGCAATGGACAACCGGAAACATTTAAAACCCATTTCTGCAAGCAGGGCGATGTCTTCTTTGTAATGGTGATAAAAATCACTGGCCTGGTGGCTTGGGTATAAATAATCCGGCCGGATCTGCTGGGTGATAAGTTTGGAGCGGTCCCTGGTTCCATTGGTGCATAGATCCGGCACCGATGGGCCCTTTCCGTCGGCGTCCCAGGCGCCTTCAAATTGATTGGCTGCTACTGCTCCGCCCCATAAAAAATCTTTTTGAAACATAGTCGGTGATCCTCCGTTCGATGAAAATGAAAGAGGGAAAAGCCCTGCTTACTGTGCGCCGGTGTTAGTGACAGGATGGATACAATAATCCGGAACAGTGTCCTTCAGCTCCCAAATGTAAAGCTGGTTGCCTTCGGAATCCTCAATGATCGCATACTCTTCGCCGCCCTGGGTAAACCGCTCCCGCAGCACCTTACCGCCAAACTCCACGACCTTCTTACAGGTTTCGTCGATGTCCTTCACTTCAATAATGAAGCTGGGAGAGGGGGCATCCGGCTCATTCTTTTTTAAAAAACCATAGCCGAAGGAGCAGACGCGGGGTTCCCAGTCGGGGGTCCCGGGGCCGGTGGCACAATACATGGTGGGATTTTCCGGATCAGAGCCTTCGCAGTCAATGATGTCCCAACCGAAGATATCTTCATAGAAGGAGCGCATCTCTGCGGCCTGGCCTTCGTTATAACCCATCACCCAGCGGCGAACTCGGCCGTCGCCCTTTTGGGGGGCAAAGTCTTTCGCCGGGTGGAAGGAGATGTCAAAGGGATCCCGATTGGGGTCTACTTCTGGGGGATCTACATGGATCCGGCGTTTATCGATGCTGCCAGGCCAGGGCTCTTCCAAAAACTGAGATCTGGGAGCACCGCAGCCGGGGCAGGCTTTGGGAACTTCTGTTTCTTCAAAGGCGATAGGAAAACCGCAGGCAAAGCAGGTGTAGATTTTTTTCATAGCGAATCACTCCTTTTGTTATTCCACATCGTATTCCGTTTCCAACTCATCCCAAGTGCGGGAAGAGGGGCATTTCCAGAGGTAAAGATAATTTCCACCGGGATCTTCCACCACTGCATGAACTTCCCAACTTTGTTTGCTGTCGTCCAAGGGCTTGGCCAACGCCGATTTGCTCTGATCCAGAATCAGCTTGCCGCCGTGGTCGATCATCTTTTGAATGGTTTCTTCCAGGGGAACTTCCATGTCAATTTCGGTGAAACAGCCCATCTTTTCTACGCTTTCTCCCGGTGCCCAATGAACAAACATATTCATATGGCCTGGGGTTACTCCCTCATAATCGTATTGAGCAGGACCGGTGGCCATAATCACACCGGGATGAGGATCGCCGGCAGGAATGCCACTGGCCGCTTCCGGGGCTTCAATCATATCCCAGCCGAACACATTGATGTAGAAATTCTGAAACCGGCGAAGTTCTTTGTAGGTCAGAACACCACAGCGGGTCCGTCCATGAAGGCTTTTCTTGGTGAATTTCTTCGGTGGCCGATTGGTGTGGGGATAGGTGGTCTTTTCTACCATATTCCACTGTTCCTTTCTTATTCTTCTACATCGTATTCCGTTTCCAGTTCATCCCAAGTCCGGGAGGAAGGGCACTTCCACAGGAACAGGTAGTTGCCTGCCGGGTCTTCTATTACCGCATGGGGCTGCCAGCTCTGTTTGCTGTCATCCAAGGGCTTAGCCAATGCGGACTTGCTCTTGTCCAGAATCAGCTTGCCGCCATGATCCAGAATCTTTTGGATGGTTTCTTCCAGAGGATGCTCCATATCGATTTCCATGAAGGGGCCCATCTTTTCCAGTTCTCCCGGAGACCAGTGCACAAACAAATTCATGTGGCCTGGGGTAACGCCTTCATAGTCGTATTGGGCAGGGCCGGAAGCGATCAGCAAACCGGGATGGGGATCACCGGCCGGAATGCCGCTGGCCGCTTCGGGGGTTTCAATCATGTCCCAGCCAAAGACATGGATGTAAAAATTTTGGAACCGTTTTAAGTCCTTATAGGTCATCACCATCAACCGGGTCCGGCCGTGGAGGCTCTTTTCCGTGAACTTCTTAGGCGGGCGGTTGGGGTGGGGATAGGTGGTTTTTTCACTCATCGTCATGTTCACCTCACGTTTGCTTTTTTGAAAAGGGGGATTTTCCCAGCTTCAGGATTCCATTCCGTATTGCTGGATGTAATTGTACACCGCCCCCAGCAGGTTGCATTCATTCAAATACCGGCTGCAACACACCTCCGGCCGCATGGTATCCGGAATATTGCAGCTGACACAAAGCTGTTCCAGTTCCTGTTTCAGATCTGGCAGCAGCCGCTCCACCTTGCTCAGCCCCCCGCCAATAACGATCCGCTGGGGTGCAAGGCAGATCTGAATGTTTTCCACTAAGATAGCCAGAGAGTGAAGGAACTCCTGGTAAATTTCTTTTACGTCCTGGTCTCCCTCTTCCAGCCAACGGAAAAACTGTTTGCCGTCGGCCTTGATTTTTTGGGGCGGCTGATGGAACTTCGGATACCGGTCTCCCAAATCGGCGTCAAAGGTGGCGATCACTTCACCGGCGTCCTGTACGGAAAATTCCAGGTTTTTCCGTTTGCAGGTCTGGTAGGTCACACCCAACATCCCCACACTCAGCCAAGCCGCATCCATAATGCTTTTGTCCCGGCCGGTAAGCATAAAGGAGAATTCTCCGGCAGTGAACCCGAAGCCCCGGTGGATCTTACCGTCTACGATCACACCGCCGCCGATGCCGGAACCCAGCACCAGCACAGCCCCGTCCTTCATTCCTGCCAAAGCGCCTTTCCAGGCTTCCGCCAAAGCGCCGCATTTTCCGTCGTTCTCCACCGCCACCTTTACCGGGCAGCGGGCGGAAATCAGTTCCTTCATGTTTTTTCCGGTCAACAGATCCTGGTACACTCCCGAACCGTGATGTTCTCCCGTTTCAGCATCGATTACGCCGGGCAGGCTCAGTGCAATGCCGCTAATTTCATCTCGGTATTGGTTGTACAGATCTTCCACCGCATCCACAAATTCTTCCACCGAACCCAAAGGGGCCGGAGCGCTTCCGGTTTGTTCCATCTCCGCATTGGCATTCACCACTGCATATTTAATGGAACTTCCGCCAAAATCCAGTGCTAGGCATTTCATCTTCTTCTCACCCGATGCCTTTTTACTGGGGTGTGCGGTCCCAATGGTAGTAGTTCTGGGATTCCGGTTCGTCAAAGGTTACGTCGTCCGGGGTCTGCCAGACATAGAAGGGATTGCCTTCGCTGTCTTGCAGCACCGCGTAGAGCTTGCCATCAAACTCGTACTTGCCTTTGATGATCTTGCCGCCGTAAGCTTCAATTTTGGGCAGCAGCTCATCAATGTTGTCTACTTCCACCACAAACCGGGGATAAACTCCGGTGTCATCGGTTTCCTGAGGCTTCAGCAGGCCGTAACCGAAAGAGGGGAATTTGGGCTCCCAGTTTTCAAACCCGGGGCCGGTGGCACAGAACATTTCGGGACGGGGATTGTCCTGATCGCATTCCACCGGAACAATGTCCCAGTCAAACACATCGGTGTAGAAATCCTTGGTCTTTTGGGGGTCGCTGTATTCCATCACAAACCGGCGCACACGTCCATGCCGGGTTTTGGCGGGGAAATGTTTGGGATGGTGGTAGGACACATCGTACTTATCCCAGTTGGGATCCGGTTCCGGAGGATCCACGTGAATCCGGCGCTTTTCGATGCTGCCGTTCCAAGGCTCCACCAGGTATTGGGATTTGGGGGCGCTGCAAGAGGGGCAGCGTTCCGGGCACTCGCTTTCGTCCACGGCGAAGGGGAAACCGCATTTAAAGCAGGTGTAGATATATTTCATGGTGTTCTCTCCTTTCTGTTAGTCTTTGTCATAACCGGCTTCCGCTTCGTCCCAGGTGCGGGAAGAGGGGCAGCGCCAAAGTCCCAATACATTGCCGTCCGGGTCGCTTACCGTCAGGGAAGTGCTCCAGCCTTCCTTTTCTTCCGGAATTTCACCAACCACAGCGCCGCCGTACTGAACCACTTTGTCCGCGGTGCACTTGACCGGCTCATCCATATGGATCTCCATCATGTAGTGCACTGGTTCCAGTTCGCCTTCTGCGTAAGCTGCTTGAAAATTCATGTGGCCCGGTACTACGCCTTCCCAGGTTTCATAGCTGGGGCCGGTGGCAATCAACACGGAGGGAGTGTCGCTGCCAGGTTCCTTGCCGCCTGCGGCTTCGGGCAGTTCAAACATATCCCAGCCAAACAGATCTACCCAGAACTTCTGGAAACGCTTGAAATCTTTGTAGCTGATATAGCCAAACCGAACTCGGCCGTGAAGGTCTTTGTTGGGATATTTTTTCGGCGCCCGGTAAGGGTACTTGGATACAGATTCCGCCATTGTTTACTTACTTCCTTTCTTTTCGGTTTTGTTCCAGGAATTGGAATTTGCTGCAGCTTCCCGTATTTCCTAGAAACAGAATACAAAAAATCCAAAAAGAATACAATTTGCAAATTAAGTTGTCTGTATCGGCAGAGGTTACACTTCTGGAATTTTGTCTCATTTTTTCGTCTTTTCTAACAATATTCCAAAAATAAACCGGTGATTTTATGCAATACACACAAATCACCGGCGTTTTTCTCAAGTTGTATTTACATCTCATCTATCATGAGACTACTTTTAATTCCTATGTTTGAACTCCTCCATAGTGGTGTTTTCATAGCTCTGAATAGCGCGCTCCAAATCCTTCCCGGAAAGCACTTCTCGGACAGGAAGATTATACACTAACGTACGGTATACTTCTTCCGGCGTTTCCTGGAAATCATTTTTTGCCCATTGACTGAGAGTCCCCTCCCACGCCACGTAAGTTCCGTCTGCTGCTGTCTTGCCGGTGTATCGGTTGGAAATCCGGCGGGAAGCTTCGAAATAGTATTCCTTGGCTTCGTTGTCCTCGAAAATGCTTTTGTAAAACTGCTTGTTGTTGCTGACGACATAGAGGATGCTCATGACCAAATCTTTCCAGGAGATGTTTGGCCCGTAGATCTTCTCACAAAGAGTGAAGTCATCGCAGAGCACTTCCTCCAACAAATGATACTTATCCAGGTAATAGCGATAGAATGTCATACGGGAAATCCCAGCTTTGGCGATGATGTCCGCCACCTTCACCTTGGCAAAGGAGTGCTGGGCAGTCAATTCCCGAAACACCTTTTTGATTTTTGTTTTTGTGGCCAAACTAGGCATAGATCTCCTTCCTTTTTCCGCTGCGTTTTCAAACAGCCCTGGGGTATTGGTGCGATGGCCTGTTCTTCACTGCCGGAATGGATTTTGTTTCAGGAGTGACAGCCCAGTTGAATGGTTTGATGGGATCTTATTTACCCATCCTGAAAGTTCTTTTCTTGATGAATCTTAAATTCTTCCATGGTTTTGTTTTCGTACCCCTTGATGGCCTGTTCCAATTCTGCATCCGGCAGAACCTCCCGTATGGGAAGATTCAACACCAAGGTTTGATAGATTTCCTCTGCGGTTTCCTGAAACCCATCCTCCGCCCAACTGCAAATGGTGCCTTCCCAAGCGGTGTTGGTTCCCTGCACTGCGGTCTTGCCGGTGTATTGTTTGGAAATCGCGTGCTGCGCTTGAAACAAAAAGGGTTTTGCTTCTTCGTCAGTCAATATTTTTCGGTAAAACTCCCCTTTTTCCCGAATCACCTGAAGGATACTCATAGTGACCTCTTTCCAAGCAGCGTTTTTCCCGTAAATCCCCACAAAAAGATTGAAATCATCAAAGCATACCTCTTGCAGCAACGCAAATTTGTCCAGATAGTGACGGTAAAACGTCATACGGGAAACGCCGGCTTTCGCGATAATGTCCGCCACCCGCACCTTGGCAAAGGAGCTTTGAATCACCAGTTCCCGAAACGCATCTTTAATTTTGGCTTTGGTCGTGAGATTGGACATAGCTGTTTCCTGCCCCTTTCCGTTGCGCTGTTTTTGCTGTGTTTGGATTTCCCTCCTTCCGGAATTCCTCCATGGTTTTATTTTCATATCCTTTCACAGCCCGATCCAGTTCCGTATCCGGCAATACCTCCTTAATGGGAAGATTAAGTATTAACGTCAGATAGATCTCTTCCGGGGCCTGCAAAAAATTACTTTCTGCCCAGTTGCAGAGCGTTCCGTCCCAAGCGGAATATACCCCTCGAAAAGCAGTTTTCCCAGTATAGCAGCAAGATACCCGTCCTAACGCGTCAAACAGGCAGTCTTTTGCTTCTTTGTCCTCCAAAACCTTTTTGTAAAATTTTCCGTTGTTCCGGATCACATTTAAAATGCTCATGGTAATGTCCTTCCATATGGCATTTTTTCCATAAATCTGTACAAAAAGATTAAAGTCGTCAAAGCAGACTTCCTCCAGCAAGGCATACTTATCCAAATAATGGCGGTAAAAGGTCATGCGAGAAATGCCGGCTTTGGCAATGATGTCTGCTACCTTCACCTTGGCAAAGGAATTTTTGATGGTCAATTCCCGAAAGGCGTCTTTGATTTTTGTTTGAGTCATTTCGTTGGACATGGACAAGGCCTCCTTCTGTCCTTTCTGCCGGGGAACACATCCTATTGCTTTCTCCCAGTAAGCAATACCTATGATTATTGTACCACAATTTGCCGCAGGGATGTTGCAATTTTGTGTAATCGCACTTTTCACTGGACAAATCTGAAAAAATCGGGAAAAGAAGTTGATTTTATCTCCAAAAATTTTCCGAAAACCACAATTTTACTTCACATACATCAAAAAACATAGAAAAAGTCTCCCAACAATTTCCTGTCAGGAGACTTTACGGTGTTACTGATTTCGTTTTTTGTTTAGCTGTTTCTGGCCTTGGCTGCCGCAATCACCGCAGCTTCCAACTGGCCTGGCAGCTGTTCATACCGCACCAATTCCAAGGTAAATTCCCCGGCGCCCTGGGTCATCTGGCGCACCAAGGTGGAGAAATCGGCGGTTTCACTCATGGGAATCTCCGCTTCAATCACCGTCTCGCCCTCTTCTGCCGGACTCATGCCCAGCACCCGGCCCCGGCGCTTATTCAGTTCGCCCATCATGTCGCCGGTGCAGGCGTCCGGTACCGTCACCGCCAAAGAGCCAATGGGCTCCAGCAGCACC
The DNA here is from genome assembly GCA_018712465.1 of Candidatus Egerieicola pullicola. GTDB lineage: Bacteria > Bacillota > Clostridia > Oscillospirales > Ruminococcaceae > Egerieicola > Egerieicola pullicola. The sequence goes on from DVGY01000047.1 coordinate 7,337, forward strand.
GGTCCCGCCTGAGGAATACCTTCTTTGTAAGCCAAGCTGGCAGCAGTCTTAAAGCTCATTTCCGAGCTGTCTACCGGGTGATAACTGCCGTCCACCAAGGTGGCCTTAATGCCCACCGTGGGATAGCCAGCCAACACACCGGTTTTGGCCGCTTCCCGCAAACCCTTTTCCACGGCCGGGAAGAAGTTTTTGGGTACAGCGCCGCCTACCACCTTTTCTTCAAAGACCAAATCTTCGCTGTCGCAGGGCTCAAATTCAATCCAAACATCCCCAAACTGGCCGTGACCGCCGGACTGTTTCTTGTACTTGCCCTGAACCTTTACCTTTTTCCGAATGGTTTCCCGATAAGCCACAATGGGATCCGCCAAGGTGAAGGATACTCCAAATTTGCTCTTGATTTTGCTGATGGCTACATCCAGGTGCTGTTCGCCCAAACCGGAAATCAACTGCTGGTGAGTCTCGTGGTTGTGCCCGTAAACGATGGTGGGATCTTCCTCTGCCAACCGGCGGATCGCCTGGCTGACCTTGCTTTCCTCACCCTTGGCGGCAGGTACTACGCCACGCTGGAAGGTAGCTGCGGGATAATCCACCCCAGCTAAGGTCACTTCCACTCCTTGGCAAAGGGTATCGCCGGTATTGGCGGAGAGCTTTGCCACAGCGCCGATGTCTCCGGCGACGATCTGAGGCATATCCTCCTGCTGTTTGCCGCTGATGAGGACAATCTTGCCCATCTTTTCGGTTTGGCCGGTGGTCATATTTACCGGAGCGGAGCCGGGCTGAAGTTTGCCGCCGATGACCTTAATAAAACTCAACTTGCCCACAAAGGGGTCTGCCACTGTCTTGAACACCAAGGCGGTGAGGGGACGGTCCTCGTCGCAGAGTACCGCCACTTCTTCCCCGGCAGGGTTCTTGGCCGCCTCCATGGCGGATTCCTTGGCGGTGGGGAGGAGCATATCCAACCCGTCTAGCAACAGATCCAACCCTTCTCCGGTAAGGGCGCTGCCGCAGTACACCGGGGTGATATCTCCGCTCTTGACTCCCTTATGGATGCCCATTACCAATTCGGCGTTGGTGAATTCTTCTCCGGAAAAATACTTTTCAAATAGTTCTTCGTCGGTCTCCGCCACCGCTTCGCTGATCGCGGTAATCAAGCCCTGGAGCCGGTGGTCGATTTCCGGCATAGGAACTTCTTCCGGTTTGCCGTTCACATATTTATAGGCCTTCATCTCAATCAGGCTGATGTAGCACTGCACTTTGTGGTTTTCGCTGTAAGGAACAACCACCGGGCAGATGGTGGGACCGAACAGGGTCTTCAGCTGTTCCAGCACTTTATAAAAGTCAGCGCTTTCCCGATCCAGCTTGCCCACAAACACGGCGGTCGCTTTGTTTTGCTTTTTCGCCAAACGGTAGGCCTTCTGGGCTCCGACGGTAACGCCGGATTTTCCGGATACGGTGAGCAGTACGCTTTCCGCTGCCCGGACGCCTTCGTACAGCCCTGCCGCAAAGTCAAACTGACCAGGGGTATCTAAGAGATTGATTTTGCATCCCCGGAACACCATAGGGCAGACCGACAGGCTAACGGAAATGCCCCGCTTGATCTCTTCCGGATCCCAGTCGGAAACGGTGGTGCCGTCCTCCACCCGGCCCAGGCGCTCGCTGCTGCCGGTAGCGTGGAGCAAAGCCTCCACCAAAGTGGTCTTTCCGCTGCTGCCATGTCCGGCTACAGCAATGTTTTTGATGGTGCTTGCATGGTATTGTTTCATCCTTCTTCGCTCCTTATGCTGCTCTCTGTGGGATTTCTTTCGTAAAATCTAACAGAAAAAACGAACTTCAATGAATTCATTATAGCACAATTGCCCTATGCCGTGCAATTTATTTTGCTCGGAATTGCTGTTCAATTTGTAGAAAATAACAGCCGTTCTTTGGCGAAAACAAACAAAATTTCGTCCCTTTCTTGGATTTTTGCCTTTCCCAGCTATTTGTGGTACAATAAACGGTAATCTTTTTGTTTGATCCAGGAGGTGCGCAGCATGGACAATTTATCCAACCCGGCAGTGATCCGAGCCCTATTAGAACGCCACGGTTTTTCCTTTTCCAAGGCCCTGGGGCAGAATTTCCTCATCAATCCCGGGGTATGCCCCAAAATGGCCCAGCTGGGAATCGACAGTCCGGACTGGGGAGTGTTGGAGATCGGCGCCGGGGTGGGGGTGCTCACCCAGGAATTGGCCCGCCGGGCTGCAAAAGTGGCAGTGGTGGAGATCGATCAGCGGCTTTTACCGGTACTGGAGGAAAGTCTGGCGGAATATGAAAACGTCTCGGTGATTTTAGGAGACGTAATGAAGGTGGACCTTCCCGCCCTGTTGAAGGAACAATTTGGAGACCGGCCGGTATGCGTCTGCGCCAACCTGCCCTATTATATTACCAGCCCCATCCTGATGATGCTTCTGGAACAGCGGCTTCCCTTACAAGCCATCACGGTGATGGTTCAAAAGGAGGCGGCGGCCCGGCTCTGTGCCCAGCCCGGCAACCGGGAATGCGGTGCAGTTACCTTTGCAGTGCGATATTACAGCACCCCCCGGCAGCTTTTCCCGGTAAGCCGAGGCAGCTTTTTCCCTGCACCCAAGGTAGACTCCGCCGTAATCCGTTTAGATATTCACCCCAACCCCGACTATGGGGTGAAGGATGAAAAGCTGCTCTTCACCGCCGTGCGGGCAGGCTTCGGCCAGCGCCGGAAAACCCTGGCCAACCCGTTGAGCGGCGCCCTTCATCTTCCCAAAGAACAGGTGCAGCAAGCCCTAACGCAAGCCGGACTGTCCCTTACGGTCCGGGCGGAAGCAGTGCCCTTTGAAGGTTGGATCCGTCTGGCCAATGCCCTAAAGGAGCGGTTGGGATGAAGGAACTCGGCATCTATATCCACATTCCTTTCTGCGCCGCCAAATGCCCGTACTGTAATTTTTACTCCCTGCCTCACAGTCAATCCAAATGGCAGGAATACACCGACACCCTCTGCCAAGTGCTGGAACGCTGGCAGGGCAGAGGACTTCATGCCAAAACTCTTTATTTTGGAGGGGGCACTCCCAGCCTGCTCCCAGCCAACCTGTTGCTTCAGATCAAGAACACCGCCTGCCGGGTGTTCGGCCAACCGGAAGAAATCACCCTGGAAGCCAATCCCGGCCTGTGCACCCTTCCCAAGCTCATGCAGCTGCGGCAGGGAGGATTCAACCGAATTTCTTTTGGGGTGCAGTCTTTGGATGAAGAAGAACTAAAACAACTGGGGCGGCTTCATTCCTCCCAGCAGGCAGAGCAAGCCATTCTCCAAGCATCTCAGGCAGGGTTTACCAACCTCAGTGCCGACGTTATGCTGGCCATCCCCGGGCAAACAGAATCCAGTTTAGCCCGCACTTTGGCCCGGCTTACCGCTCTGCCCATTACCCATCTCTCCGCCTATCTGTTGAAAGCGGAACCCGGCACCCCTTTCTACACCCCGGAAATTCTCTCTTTGACCCAGGATGAGGAACGCTGCCGATCCCTGTACCTGCAAACCGTCTCTTTTTTGGAGCAGGCCGGGTTTCCCCAATATGAAATCAGTAATTTTTCCCGTCCCGGCCAGGAAAGCAAGCACAACCTACTTTACTGGCAGGGAAAAGAATACCTGGGTTTCGGCCCGGCAGCTCATTCCTTCTTTGAAGGCAAACGGTTTTGTTATCCCGACGACCTTTCCGCCTTCCTGGACAGTGGAGGAACCAACTGGGAAGTGCTGGAACAGCAGATAGATCCTTTGGAAGAAAAGGTACTGCTGGGACTGCGGTTAAAGCAAGGCATCTCCCTGGAGGAATTGGAAGGGCAGTACCATTGCTCTTTGACCCAAGCCAAGTCCTTTTGCCGCCGCTGCATCCAGGGAGGACTGATGGAGGAAACAAGCGGCCGTATCTGCCTGACCCCGGAAGGGTTTTTAGTTTCCAACGAAATCATCGTCCAGCTACTGGAGCGTTTGGAACCATAACAAAAAAGCGAACCTCAAGCCGCACTCTATGGCGCACTGAGATTCGCTTTCTTTTTGTACCTTAGTAGGAATACTGGCTGTACAGCTGATTCATAAATTCATTCTGGTCGTCGTACACCTTTTTGCAGGAATACCGGCCCTGAATCATGCCGTTCACCGAGGCACCCATTTCGTTGTTGGCGTAGTCGATGAGGTACTGTTCAAACTCGTCGTACTTCATTTCGTACAGGATATTGTCCCGGTTGGCGTCGTAGTACTCGGTGTTGGTGTCCTGATCCATTTTGTAAACCACGTAGTAGCGGCTGTTGTCGCTGTCCTGAATCAAGGCGCTTTCCCCGGGAGCAATGGCCACCATCTGGTTAATCACGTCATCGCTGTAGGTGGTGGTGTTATTGCCGTCGGCAGGAATTACGGTGATATTGTCCACCGAATCCTTCCGGGTGACGCTGTCCGGGTCAGAAGCGGTGGATTGCTGATAGGCGTAGATCACATCATCCACGTTTTCCCCGTTCTGGATTCGATCCAAATAACCCTGCGCCGTAGCCTGCACTGCTTCGGGAGAGGTATCCTGCGTGTCGGTGGAAGTATCGGAAGAAGCATCCTCGGAGGGCTCCGTGTAAGAGAAGGAGAGGAGCTTCACTTCATCAAAGTTGTTGCAGTAGAAGCTGCGCAGATCCTCGTCGCTTACCGCTGCTTCGCCGCCTTCCTGGTAGCGGTTTAAGAACAGTTCCTGATACTGGTTATTGAAGGTCAGGTAATCTTCATAGGAACTCTCCGCCACACCGATCTTGGTGTACAAGTCTTCATACAGGGAAAAGTTTTCCATGGAATTGTCAATGCCGGTCTGTTCATCTTCCGTGAGGGACAGGCCCTTGTCGGCAAACAGCTTGCTTACCGCCACATATTCCCGGCAGAGATCCAATGCCCGGTTGTTGACCCAGTCTTCCATGGATTGTCCTTCGATCTGGTTGCTCCACACATCCTCCAAGGTGGAATCATACCCCTCCTGGGAAGAGACTTCATTGAGCGCATTCATCTGGCTGAGGACATAGATGGCGGCAGACGCTTTATAATCTCCAGCGCTGACCACAGTTTGATCCTTGCCGCAGCCTGCCAGCCCCAGGCACAATGCGCCGCAAAGGGCCACAGCCAGCACGCTCTTTATTTTCTTCATGGTTTGTTTCCTCCGTTCTAATGTAAAATGCCCCTTGGCATAAACCTATTAGGTTTTCACTGGTTTTCGCCATCAGGCGAAATGCCGCCCCTGCTTTTCGGGCGGCAAAGTGGGAATCGTAATGATTGCCCTTGGCAATCATTATACCGTCTTCCAACAGTCTTGTCCAGTTTTTTCACAAAAAAGTCAACTAGCAGGAGCCGATTTTTTCCACCGGGAAAGGGTATCGGCAATTTCCTGTAAGGTTTTGGGCACGTCTTTGCGGTTTAACCGCACCCCCAGATAGGGTCTTCCGGCGGCATTCACCGTCACCCGATCCGGCAGCCGCTGCACCAACTCTCCCGCCAACTTCAAATCCAAGCTGTGGGGGTAGAGCAGCAGCGTATCTCCTTTCTGGCCGATTTCCTCAAAGCCAAATCCAGCCAGAATGTTTCGCAGCAAAGCCACCCGGCTCAGGCTCACCACCGATTTCGGCGGATCCCCAAACCGGTCGATGAGTTCGTCCAATACATCCTGCTGCTGTTCGGTGGACTGAATGGAGGCAATCTTTTTGTACACATCCAGACGCTGGGACAGGTTTTCGATATAGTATTCCGGAATGTGGGCATCCAACCGCAGATCGATAACGCATTCGGTGGCCTCCGGCGAAGGCTGCTGCCCCTTGCTCTTTTGCAGGGCTTCGGAAAGCAGGCGGATATACAAATCATACCCCACTGCTTCCAGATGTCCATGCTGCCGGCCCCCCAGCACACTGCCTGCTCCCCGAATTTCCAAGTCCCGCATAGCAATGCGGAAAC
>DVGY01000048.1 GCA_018712465.1 Candidatus Egerieicola pullicola
ATGGCCACTGGATACATCCAGAATTGACGGGAAAACCGGTCAATCAAGAAGCCGGTCAGTAAAGCGGTAAACAGAAAACCAATGATATAGCCGCTGCTGGGAGTGGCAAAACTAGAAAAACCTCCGGTCCAACCGGAAAATACCGGAAGTCCAATGAGTCCCAACAGCAGATAGATCAATACCGCCACAGTCCCTCTTTTCCATCCCAACAGCGCTGAAACCAAAAACACCCCGAAGGTTTGCAGGGTAATTGGAACTAAGGGAAGAGGAATAGAAATCGGGGAAAAAATGCAGAGAAAAGCGGCCATTAAAGCCACAAATACCATGCTTTTTAAGCGAGCGTGAGAACGAAATACTGTTTCCATAAGAAACCCTCCTAGGGTTTGATTTTGAAAACAGTATATCATTTTGGTCTTCTCTTGTCAACTTAAAAATAAATTTGGTTGACAAGTGGTTAGCGCCGCAAAAAAGCCCTCTTCCCAGTAAGTTTGCAGAAGAGGGCATTCTTTTCATTTTATGCGTTGGCCAGATCTACGTGGCCTTTGGCGCAGATCACATCAATAACCTGGTTGACATACTTTTCGCAAAGTTCCTTGGAAGAGGCTTCCACCATCACTCGAATCACCGGTTCAGTACCACTTTCCCGCACCAGAATCCGGCCGTCATCTCCCAGAGCCTGAGCTACTTCTTCCACTGCCTTTTGGACATCGGGATCGTTCTGGGCTTCCGGCTTACTCTTCACACGAACATTTTTCAGCACCTGAGGATAAATCTTTACCGGCTCCGCCAGCTTAGACAGGGGCAGTTTCTTGGCCAGCATCACTTCCATTAGTTTGATAGAAGTCATAATGCCGTCGCCAGTGGTGGCGTACTTGCTGAAGATAATGTGGCCGGATTGTTCGCCGCCGATACGGTGGCCGTTTTTCACCATGTTTTCGTAGACGTATTTATCCCCTACTGCAGTCTTTTCGTATTGGATTCCGGCTTCGTCAAAGGCTTTGTACAGCCCAAAGTTAGACATTACCGTGGTGACTACCGTGTTGTTGGTGAGCTTGCCCTTCTCCTTCATATAACAGCCGTAAATATACAGAATCAGGTCACCGTCAATGATTCGGCCGTCTTCCGCCACAGCAATGCAGCGGTCGGCGTCGCCGTCATAGGCAAAACCCACGTCCAACTGGTTTTCCAACACAAATTTCCGCAGCACTTCAATATGCGTGGAGCCGCAGTTTTCATTGATGTTTAATCCGTCAGGTTGGGCATTGATTACATAGGTTTTAGCTCCTAAAGCATCAAACACTCCTTTGGCAATCTGCCAGGAGCTTCCGTTGGCGCAGTCCAATCCCACTCGTTTGCCCCGGAAGGAGTGGATGGCCAAAGAAATCAGATAACCCACATACCGGTTCCGGCCGGCAATGTAGTCGACAGTGCAGCCAATTTCTCCCCGCTTTGCCAAGGGCGGTTCCGGTGTTTTTCCATCCAGATAATCCTCGATCTTCAGGATGGTTTCCTCATCCATCTTCTCCCCTTTTTCATTGAGCAGCTTGATGCCGTTGTCGTAGTAGGGGTTGTGGCTGGCGGAAATCATAATCCCGCAGTCAAAGCCGTCGGTGCGGGTGACATAGGACACGCTGGGAGTGGTGGTAACGTGCATCAAATAGGCGTCGGCCCCGGAAGCGGTCAGTCCCGCCGCCAAAGCGTATTCAAACATATAGGATGAACGCCGGGTGTCCTTGCCAATGACGATCTGACATTTTTTGCCCCGATTGGCGCCGTAGTACCAACCCAAAAAGCGGCCGATTTTCACCGCATGGTCGTAGGTCAATGTAACATTGGCTTCTCCGCGGAAGCCGTCCGTGCCAAAATACTTGCCCATAATCGCTTTCACCAATCCTTTTCAGAGTCCGTTTCGCTCATTGTATAGATATGCAAAATAGGAAAAAGTCAGTATTATAATTCCTGTAACAGTGTAGCATTTCTACCCCGTTCCGTCAAGGCAATTTTGCCTCTTCCTGACATTAACTCAATTCCAACATACCGGTGTAAAGGCGGTAATATACACCCTTTTGAGCCAGCAATTCCTTATGGCTGCCCCGTTCCACAATCTGACCCTGTTCCAGTACCATAATAGCATCGGCGTTTCGTACCGTACTGAGGCGGTGAGCGATCACAAAAACGGTTCGTCCTTCCATCAACCGGTCCATTCCCTTTTCAATCAGAGCTTCAGTTCGGGTGTCGATGGAAGAGGTGGCTTCATCCAAAATCAACACCGGCGGATCCGCCACTGCTGCCCGGGCTATGGCTAAAAGCTGCCGCTGACCTTGAGAAAGATTGGCACCGTCAGAGCGAACCATAGTTTCGTATCCTTGAGGCAGCCGGCGGATAAAGGAATCCGCATTGGCAATTTTAGCGGCGATCTCTACCTCTTCTTGGGTGGCGTCCAGTTTTCCAAACCGGATGTTGTCCGCAATGGTACCGGTAAACAGATGCGTGTCCTGAAGCACCATGCCCAAGCTGCGGCGAAGGGATTCCTTCTTCATCTCCCGCACGTCAAAGCCGTCATAGACAATCCGCCCCTGTTGGACATCGTAAAACCGATTGATTAAGTTGGTGATGGTGGTTTTTCCCGCACCGGTGGAGCCTACAAAGGCAATCTTCTGTCCCGGTTTCGCATAAAGGCTGATATGGTGAAGAATGATTCGTCCGGGATTGTACCCAAAGCTTACATCTTCCAGACGCACATCCCCTCGAAGCGGAACCGTGCTGCCATCTTCCTTTTGCCATGCCCAGCCGTTTTGCTGCGGAATCAATTTCACCTGGCCCTTGTCTCGTTCCGGCCGTTCATCCATCACACGGAATACCCGTTCCGCACCGGCTAACGCCGCCAGCAAGAAATTACTTTGCTGAGTAAACTGGTTGATAGGTGCAGCGGCCTGACGGACAAATACTAAGTAGCTGGCCAGACTTCCCACATCGGTCCAACCATTTAAGGCCATCAGTCCTCCCAACACCGCCACAATAGCGTAGTTGATATAGGAAATACTCACTACAGCGGGGATCATGGTGCCGGCATAGGCTTGAGCTCCAGTACCGGCTTTGCGGAGGGCCTCGTTCTTTTCCCGGAAGGTGTTCAGATTGGCTTGTTCGTGGTTAAACACCTTTACCACTTTTTGTCCATTGACCATCTCTTCGATGTAGCCATCCAGATCTCCCAAGCTGTTTTGTTGGGTAGCGTAGTAGGCTTTACTGCGCTTGCCGCTGAAGCGAATATACCAAAACATCACCCCATAACAAACGGTGACAATTAAGGAAAGCTGCCAGTTTAAGAGATAGAGGATAATCAGTGTGCCTGCCATCTGGATAAAGGATTGGATCAGCATGGCAAAGCTGTTGTTTAATGCGTCGGAGATAGTGTCTACATCGTTGGTGAAATAGCTCATAATATCTCCGTGCCGATGCCGGTCGAAATACTTCAAAGGCAGGGTTTGAAGATGCGCAAACAAATCCCGACGAATGTCGTAGAGTACCTTTTGGGCGGCCTTCACCATAATTTGGGTATAGCCGTAGGCAGTGAGTACCCCGATGATGTAGATCACTGCGGTAATCAACACCCCTTGAATCAGCTGACTCCAACTTCCCGCCGTCAAATCATTGACCACCGGGCGAATCATATAGGTGCCCAAAAGGTTGGCCATGGAGCTGATACTTACCAGCACCGCTACCGCTAAAAATAACAGTTTATGCCGCCCCATGTAGGAAAGGAGGGATCGGATGGTATACCCGAAATCCCGGGGCTTTTTTCCGCTGAGCTGTTTCACGATGCACTCTCCTCCTTCCCTTTCAGTTGAGAATAATAGATTTCCTGGTAGATGGGATCCTTTTCCAACAGGCTTTGATGATTCCCCACAGTGTGGACGGCACCGTCTTCCAAAATGACAATCTGATCCGCATTCATCACCGATGTGACCCGCTGGGCGATGATGATCTTGGTGACATCGGTTAGCTGAGCCAACGAAGTGCGGATTTTCGCTTCGGTGGCAGTATCCACTGCGCTGGTAGAGTCGTCGAAGATCAATACTTTTGGGTGTTTTAACAGAGTTCTGGCAATGCAGAGCCGCTGTTTCTGACCGCCGGAAAGATTGACCCCTCCCTGCCCCAAATCAGTATCCAACCCTTTGGGCATCTTTTCCAAAAACTCGTCGGCGCAAGCCTGGCGGCAGGCAGTCCAGAGCTGATCGTCCGTAGCGTGGGGGTCTCCCCACAACAAGTTTTCCCGAACCGTGCCGGAAAACAGCACATTTTTTTGCAGTACAATACCTACGGCGTCCCGGAGAACTTCCAAATCGTAGTCCTGAACGTCCTTCCCTCCTACCAACACCCGGCCTTGAGTGGCGTCGTACAGCCGGGGGATCAGCTGTACCAACGTGGACTTAGCAGAACCGGTTCCGCCTAAAATACCGATGGTTTCTCCGGGAGCAAAGTGCAGATCCACGTTTGACAGGGCAAATTCCTTCGCCTTGAGCTGATATTTAAAGGAAACGTGTTCAAAATCTACGCTGCCGTTTTCCACTTCCCTTTCACCTTGCTTGGGAGAGGTAAGCACTACTTCCTCTTCCAACACCTGGCAGACCCGGCGGGCACTGGCCAGAGAACGGGTGAGCAGCAAAAACACGTTGGAGATCATCATCAAGGAGTTCATCACCTGGAACACATAGCTTAAAAAGCCGGTGAGATCTCCTACTTGAAGGGTGTTATTCAACACCATGCTGCCCCCAAACCACATAATCAAAGTCAGGCAGAGATACATAATCAGTTGGAAGGCCGGAAGGTTTAACACTGCATAGTGGAAGGTTTTCCGGCTTTGTTCCGTAAGGGTCTGATTTACTTCCTGAAACTTCTCCTCTTCGTATTCGCCCCGCACAAACGCCTTCACGGCGCGGATGGCAGTTAAGCCTTCCTGGACCACATTGTTCAACTTATCCACCGCCCGCTGCAACCAGCGATACATGGGGGCGATTTTGCGGACGATGTACAGGAGAATTACCCCTAAAATCGGGGCGCAAACCACAAACACCAGTGCCAACAAAGGATTCATCCAAAAAGACAAACCAATTCCCAGCAGCAGCAAGATGGGGCTGCGTACCAAAGGGCGGAAACCGCCGTTCATGGCATTTTGTAGCACAGTGACGTCAGTAGTCATCCGGGTGACCAAAGAGGAGGTTTCAAATCGGTCCAAGTTGGAAAAGGCAAATTTCTGCACCTTTTCGTACATCGCTTCCCGAATCTGAGCGCCCCAGCCATAGGCCGTTTTGGCAGCGAACCGGGCGTAGAGCAAACCGGTTACCAAAGCTAACACAGCGCAGATTCCCATTTCAATGCCCTTTTGCCAGATATAGGCCACATCGTGATTGGCAACCCCCACGTCAATCAAATCCGCCATCAGCAGAGGAATCAGCAGTTCAAAAAAGGTCTCCACTGCCACCAATGCTGCGCCGAGGATCATATCTTTACGATAAGGGCCTAAGTAACGCAGCAAACGTTTTAAGTCCTGCATGAACGTTCCTCCTTGTCTTTTTGAAAGTTTTGATAGATCCGGGAAAGATAGCAAAAAAGTGCTTCCTTGTCTTTGGCAGAGAAACCTTGAAGCAGCACTTGCTCCATCTCCCGGCAGCGCTGCTGCCAAATGGCATAGGCTTGTTTCCCTTTTTCAGTCACTTCCACCAAATTGCACCGGCGGCTGGCTTGGTTGGTGCGCCGGGTGATAAAGCCACCCCGTTCCATACCGTCCAACATCCGGGAAACGGCGGCGGAATCAATCTCAAAGTAGTCTGCCAATTCCCGCTGGCGGCAGGGGCCGTACCGGGAAAGATATTCCAACAGCTTCGGCTGACCAGGCTCCAAGCCCACCTCCCGCAGCCCGCCCCGCAGGTAGTGGCGCTGGGCGTGAAAGGCGCGGTACAAAAGCATATGAAAGCTACGTTCCACCCAAATCCCTCCATTGTTGATATATCAACAGTTGATAAGTCAATTATAGCAAAGAGGGATAAAAAGTCAAGGCAACTCCAAAAGAGCATGAAGTACTTCCCTATGATTGCTTTGAAAAAGAAAGAAAAAGTCCGCCGCAGAAAGAAAATCTTCTGAGGCGGAACAAATTTCAGGTTAGTCTAATTCCTTTGGCTGATTTTGCGGCGGGGCGCTGGCTTCAATCAGACGATACAGTTCCTTTAACGCGTCCTGCAAGCTTCCCACATGGTCGATAAGTCCTTCCTCCACCGCTTGGTCACCGGAAAGGATCACCCCCATGTCCAATGCCTGATCCCCCACCGTCATCATCAGCTGATTGAGCCGGGCGGCGGTAATTCGAGAGTGATCGGAAATAAACCGGACAATCCGCTGCTGCATCTTTTCAAAATGGGCAAAGCTTTGCCGCACCCCCACCACGGTGCCGGTGGTGCGCACCGGGTGGACGGTCATGGTGGCGCTGGGAACGATAAAGGAAGTTTTGGCGCTGACCGCCAAAGGCACTCCAATGGAATGGCCCCCTCCCAGCACCAGAGACACAGTGGGTTTGGCCATTCCGGCAATGAGTTCGGCAATGGCTAGGCCGGCTTCCACGTCCCCGCCAATGGTGTTGAGCAGGATCAAAAGCCCTTCCACTCCGTCGTCCTCCTCCATGGCGACTAACTGAGGGAGGATATGTTCGTATTTCGTGGTTTTGTTGTTGGCAGGAAGCAGATAATGCCCTTCAATTTGACCGATAATGGAAAGGCACTGAACGGCATGTTTTCCTCCAATCCGCACCAAACCAAAATCCACAATGTCCTGCCGCTGCTGTTCCAGCTCTTCCGGCTGAAGT
>DVGY01000003.1 GCA_018712465.1 Candidatus Egerieicola pullicola
TTTTGATCCGCTCCGGCCGGGAGGAGCAGGCCATGCTCACCACCCTGGCGGGGCTGATTGTGGTGCTGATGATGGTACTGGGGCAGATCCAGCAACTGTTTGACGCCATCAAATCCATGTTTGGCTTGTAAGGAGGTGGGATCATGCTGCTGCAACTGGTGGGGATCGGTTTAGCTGGGGGGATGATCTGCCTGTTGTTCAAGCAGACCCGCCCGGAATTGGTGCTTCCCACCAGCTTGGCAGTGGGAGCAATCATGCTGTGGGTGGTGCTGGGGGAACTGTCTCCCGCCGTGGCCCAACTGCAAGGCTGGCTGGAACAAACTGGGGCCGGGGAGTACGCCGGGATGCTGCTGAAGAGCCTGGGAATCTGCTATCTGGCTCAACTGGCGGCAGATAGCTGCCGGGATGCAGGGCAATCTGCCATTGCTTCTAAAATCATTTTGGGAGCCAGGGTGGCAGTGCTGTTGCTGGCACTGCCTCTGTTTGAAGAAATCCTTACTCTCTGCCTGGGCTTGATGGGAGGGGAGACATGAAGATACTGCTGCGGTTGGCCTTGGTACTTGCCCTATTGCTGTTTCCTCTGTCGGTTCAAGCTCAGGAGGTGGATGAAGAGGGATTTACTCAGCAGCTTTTGGAAGAAAGTGGGGCGGATTCCTTGACCCAATCCCTCCCGGAATCCGCCAGACAGATTTTGGAAGAGGGCAACTACCTTCCGGGACAGGAAGGAATGGATCAGCTAACCCCGTGGGGCGTGTTGAATCTGCTCTGTCAAGGCATGGGAGAGTCTTTGGGACGGCCTTTGCAGCTGCTGCTTTCCGCTATGGGAGTGATTCTGCTTTACCGGCTTTTTTCCGGTTTTGCCGAAACCGGTCTCACCGATACTCGTCCTTTGATGAGTACTGTGGCAGTACTCTGTCTTTGTGGGGTGCTGTTGGTGCCCTGCATTCTGTTTATGGAACAAACGGTGGACTTCCTCTCTCAGATGGGGGAGTTTGTAGCGGCGCTCACTCCGGTTTATGCCGGACTGTTGGCTGCTTCGGGACAGGCCGCTACTGCTTTAAGCTGGAACACCGTCCTGATCGGCATGATGGAACTGATGTCCTTTTTGGCTACCACCTTTTTAATTCCCCTCACCGGGGTATTTTTGGCTTTGACGGTAGCCGGAGCCGCCGGAGGACAGCTTCAGCTCACTGGTTTTGCCAAGACCTTGAAAAAGGTGGTGCTGTGGGTGTTCGGCTTGCTGCTCACTGTATTTGTCGGGGTGCTCACCATCCGCAGTTTTGTTTCCTCTGCGGCGGATGGTGTGAGTCTGCGTACCGGAAAATACCTGGCAGGCAGTATGCTTCCACTGGTAGGGGGCGCTGTCAGCGACGCACTGGGAGTACTGCAAGGGTGTTTGGGCAAGGTTACCACCTCGGTAGGAGCCTTTGGCATTTTGGCGCTGCTGGTGACCTTTCTGCCGGTAATCATTCAGGTGGGGTTGATGCAGCTTTCCATTAAGCTCAGCCAGGGGGTGGCGGGACTGTTGGAAGCCAGCCGCTTGGAAGGACTGCTGGAAGGGGCGGGGTTTGTGCTCACCATGCTTCAGGCCCTTCTGATCTGCTATGGCATGATGCTGCTCAGTGCTTTGGCGCTGCTGTTGACGGTAGGAGGACAGATATGGACCTGATCTACGGCTTTGCGGCCTGTCTCTGCATCACTTTGCTGGGCGCAGGGGCCTTTGCCCTGCTGGTGCCTAAAGGCAGTTTGGAAGGGACGGTGAAATTTGCTTTGTCCCTGTTTTTGGTGGCGGGATTTCTCCTTCCCTTTTTCGGCAATGCCCCCGATTGGGATCGGCTCTGGGACGATGCCCGCTGGGAGCGACCCGCTCAAGATTTGACTCAACTGATGGATGACGTGTCCCAGGAGGTGACTCAAACTATGGTCAACCAACAGATTACCCTGCTGTTGGAGCAGGAAGGCTATTCTCCCCAGCGGGTGGACAGCCGGATTCATACCACCTCGGAAGGTAGCATAGAAATAACCGAGCTGAATCTTTGGATGCCGGCGTCGGAGAAAAGCCGGGGAAGTGCGATTCGGCAGATTTTGGCCCAACAAGCGGGACTGGAACAGGTTACGATAGAATGGGGGTGAGAAGGTGCCCAAATGGTTATGCGCCCTCACCTCAGAAGGGGGGCGGAAAAAACGGGTCTGGCTGTTGCTGGGGGTGGGGGCGCTGCTCTGCCTGCTGGTGGCCTTCTGGCCTTTTGGAGAACAGAAAACTGCTCCCCAACCCACCACCTCCCAGTCCCAGGACAGTTTTGAGGAGCAGTACCGGCTGAGCCTGCAAACCCAGGTAGAAGAGCTGCTGGGGCAGATGGCAGGAGTGGGGCAGGTGAAGGTGTACTTGACCTTGAGCAGCACGCAACAGACCCAATATCAGTCCGACTCCAGCCGCCAAACCGACCGCATCACCGGTACTGAGCAGTCCTCTTACCAGGAAAATGCGGAGGAACAGGTGGTGTTGGTGGAAGACGACCAAGGCAATTCCAAAGCCTTAATCAGTTCGGTGAAACTGCCTAAGGTCCAAGGGGTGGCGGTGATCTGTGACGGCGGGGACAGCCCTGCGGTGCAGAAAAACATCAGTGACGCCGTCAGCGCTTTGCTGGACATCGGCGCGTCCCAAATCAGTATTGCCCGCCGGGCGGGCTAAGTCAAGGATTTTCCGGGAGGGAGAGCAGTATGAAGAAACCAAGTTTTCTCATTGGGAAAAAACAGATCGTGGCAGCGGCCATGCTCCTGCTGCTGGGTGGGGCGGTGTATGTAAACTGGATGTACGCCAACCAAGGCGGGGAAGAACTGTTAGGAGAAGCGGTGCTCACTGCTGGAGATATTACGACTTCTCAGGTGGAGGAAACCGACGGTACTGTGGAGCCCACTGCCCAATCCGGCGCCACCCAGAATTATGGGGATGCAGTGTTAGTGGAAGGGGAAGCAGCCGGGGAGGATTACTTTGCCCAAGCCGCTTTAAACAAGGAGCGTAGCCGGGATGAAGCAGTGGCCACCGCTACCGGAGTCTTGGAGCAGGCGGATGCCACCAACGAGGAGGTCGCCGCTGCAACTCAGAAGATCGTAGAGCTGTCCAAGCAGATTGAAGCCGAAAGCGCCATGGAGGATTTGATCAAGGCCAAAGGATTTGAACAGTGCGTGGTGTATTTGGGAGAGGATTCGGTGAATGTAGTGGTGCAGACCGAGGGCTTGGATGCTGCTCAGGCCGCCCAAATTAAAAGCGTGATTTTATCTCAGGATCAGGATGTGAAGGCGGAGCAAATCTCCATTACCGAAGTGTCGGCGCCGTAATTTTGTGGGAAAAGAGCGGGCAGCGGTGGGATTTTCCATCGCTGTTTCTCTTTGGGAAAAAGGAGGCGGAAAGTGGTTGTTCTTTTGGTGAAATTGTGCTATACTAAACCTGAGCATCTGCATACTCATCCCTATTTGTATAGGTTTCTAGGTGCTTGTGCGGTTTCCGTTGGAAAGAAACCGCCATGCAGTATCGCCAAAAGGAGGCAACCCAGTATGGATTTTCGTGAAAAACGGCACGATTTCACCTTGAACATTTCCGAACAGGTGATCGCTCAGATCGCTCAGCTGGTAGTCAGCGATGTTGAGGGGGTGGCCCAGGTGGTGGAGCCGCCCAAATCCTTCCGTCGGTGGCTGCTGCCCAAAACCACCCATCAGTTGGTGCAGATCACCCCGTTAAGCGACAGCGTGGAGATCAGCATTTTTGTGCTGCTTCACAATGGCTACCGCATCAAAGAGGTGGCGGAGCAGGTGCAAAACTGCGTCAAGCAGGCGGTGCAGGATCTCACCGGCAACACGGTGAGCAAGGTCAATGTCTCCATTCAGGGGATTGCTGCCTGAGACTTTTGATTTTTTCACATAAAGGATTGTAGGAATAGTATGGAACAACCTAAATTGAATCGCCATGAAATGCGCCGGGCAGCGTTTCTGCTGACCTTTGAACGGGAATTTTTCCCCGATCAGCCGGTGGAGGAGATGTTTGCCCAAGCCCAGGACAGCGGGTTGGTGGAGTTTGACCAGGCTGCCCGCCAGATGTTTCTGGGAGTGGAGGCCCACAAAGAGGAGCTGGACCAAATCATCTCCCAATATTTGAAGAAGTGGACGCTGGCCCGAATCTCCAAGGTCAGCCTGGCTCTGCTGCGGCTGGCGGCCTATGAAATGAAATATTGCCAAAACCAGGTTCCCGGGGACATCGTCATCAGCGAAGCAGTGAAGTTGGCCCAGGAATACACCTCTCAGGAGGATGTCACCTTCATCAACGGGGTGCTGGCCAACCTGCAAAAGGATCTGTAAGAGATGGGCGTTTTTCTGGGAATCGACACCAGCAACTACACCACCTCCCTGAGCTTGTACGACCCGGATACCAATCAGGTGGAGATGGAAAAGCGGCTGCTGCCGGTGAAGCCGGGGCAGTGCGGCCTGCGCCAATCCGATGCGGTGTTTCTGCACGTGAAGCAGCTGGGAGAGCTGGCCCAAACCCTCTTTGCCCGCACCGGTGTTTCGCCGGAAGGGATCGGCTACAGCGCCTTTCCCAGACGGGTGGAGGGAAGTTATATGCCCTGCTTTTTGGTGGGGGAGATGTGCGCGCAGCTTTTGGCCGGCGCCTTTTCTCTGCCCCTCTATGCCTTTTCCCATCAGGAAGGGCATATTGCCGCCGCGCTGTATTCAGCGGGAGCGTTGGATTGGCTGGATGGGGAATTTTATGCCTTCCATGTTTCCGGCGGCACCACCGAAGGACTGCTGGTTTCCCCGGGGAATCCGGGGCTGAAGGTGCAGCGGATCTGCGCCACCCGGGATCTCCATGCCGGCCAGGTCATTGACCGGGTGGGGGTGATGCTGGGATTGGATTTCCCTTGCGGCCCTGCTTTGGAACAACTGGCGGCAGGCTGCACCCAAAAAATTAAGGTGCGTCCGGTGCTGAAGGAATGCGACTGCTGTTTGTCCGGCATTGAAAATCAGTGCCAGACCCTGCAAAACAAAGGGGAGAGCCGGGAATATATCGCCCGGTTCTGCCTGGAAAGCGTGTTGGCGGCAGTGGCGGGGATGACTCGCCGGATGATCCGTCAGTATGGGGAAAAGCCTTTGGTTTACGCCGGAGGCGTTATGAGCAACCGGCTGATTCGGACCGCCTTGGAACGAGAGTTTCATGGTTTGTTTGCCCAACCTCAGTTCAGCAGCGACAACAGCGCCGGCATTGCCGTTTTGGCAGCTCGGCAGCACGGGAAACAAGGATAGGGAGGGGCCTATGGAAGCAGAGATTTACAGCGTCTCCCAATTAAACCGCTATTTGAAACAGCGGTTGGACTTGGATCCGGTGTTGAGCCGGATCACTCTTCGAGGGGAGATTGGTACCTTCCACCGCCATCCCCGTTCCGGCCACTGCTATTTTACTTTGAAGGACGATCAAGCATCGGTGCGATGCGTCATGTTCCGCTACGCTGCCCAGTCCCTCTCCTTCCAACCTACGGAAGGGATGGCGGTGGTGGCCAAAGGATCGGTGCAGATCTACGAAAAGGAAGGGGCCCTTCAGGTCTATATCCAGGAGATGCAGCCCGATGGTTTGGGCGCGCTGTACCTGGCATTTGAACAATTAAAGAAAAAGCTGGCTTCTGCCGGATTATTTGATCCGGCTGTAAAAAAGCCGCTGCCCCGCTTTCCTCAAACCATCGGCGTGGTTACTTCTCCCAGCGGGGCCGCCCTCCAGGACATCATTCAAATCCTTTCCCGCCGGTATCCCTTGGTGGAGCTGCGGGTATACGGGGCATTGGTCCAAGGAGAAAAAGCGCCGGCCAGTCTCCGGGCTGCGGTGGCAAAGGCTGCCCAGGACCCGTTGGATCTTTTGATCATTGCCCGAGGCGGGGGTTCGGCGGAGGACCTGTTTTGCTTTAACGACGAGCAGCTGGCCTACGAGATCTACCGTTGTCCCATTCCGGTGATCAGTGCGGTAGGCCATGAGGTGGATTATACCATCTGCGATTTTGTGGCCGATTTGCGTGCTCCCACTCCCAGTGCCGCCGCGGAATTGGCGGTGCCGGATGCGGGGCAGATTTTAAGCGCTTTGGCGGACAGCCGCTACCGGCTCCAACGGGGCATGGAGCGGAAACTGAGCCAATCGCTGCAAAGCTTGTTACCTTTACAGCGCCGCCTATCCCGCTATCACCCCGCACGGATGCTGGAGCAGTCCGCCCAACGGCTGGACGATGCCTCCACTCGATTGGATCGGATCATTCAGAGCAAAATAAACCAGAAACAGCAAGAATTTTTGGCATTAACCGGACGTTTGGAGGCGTTAAGCCCCTTGGCAGTGCTGGGAAGAGGATATACCATCACCCAATGGCAAGGGCAAGCCATCACCTCTTTGGCTCAGGTTCGGCCGGGAAATGAAATTGTCACAACTGTAAAGGATGGATCCTTTACATCTATAATAGGAGAAATTCATCATGGCACAGAAAAAAGTTTCCCTGGAAGAAAATCTCCAGACACTGGAAACCCTGGTGGATCAGCTGGAACAGGGCCAACTGGGGTTGAATGAATCTTTGGAACTGTATCAAAAAGGGGTCAAGCTGGTGCAGAGCTGTGAAAAACAGATCACCCAGGCCAAATTGAAGGTGACCCAGATCAGCGCGCAGGCAGAACCGGAAAGCGCTTTGCCGGAAGGAGGCGAGCAGGGATGACCCAAGAAGAATTTCGGCGGCAGATGGCCATTGATGTGGAAACGATTGAGCAGCGGATGAGCCGCTTTTTGCGCAGCCAGCAGCCTCCCTATGAGGCGGTGCTGGAAGCCATGCGCTATTCTTTGCTGGGCGGCGGGAAACGGATCCGGCCCTTGCTGGTGCTGTGGTTTTGCCGTCTTTGCGGCGGGGAAGATAAGGACGCCTTAAACGCCGCCTGCGGCATTGAAATGCTCCACACCTATTCTTTGATTCACGATGACCTCCCTTGCATGGACAACGACGACCTGCGCCGGGGACGTCCTTCCTGCCATAAAGCCTTTGGGGAAGCGGTAGCGCTGCTGGCGGGGGATGGACTTCTGACCATGGCCTTTGAAGCGGTGTGCAGCTGTCCCAACCGGGAACGAGCCGGGCAGGCTGCCCTGGAGCTGGCCCACTTTGCCGGCGCCCGAGGTATGATCGGCGGGCAGACCATTGATTTGGAGCAGGAGGGAAAGGATACACCCCCAAAACTGCTGAACCGCCTGCACCGGCTGAAAACCGGAGCCTTGATTCGAGCGGCTTGCCGGATGGGCTGCATCTTAGGAGGCGGCACCCGGGAGCAGATCCACCTGGCGGACCGCTACGGCCGTCATTTGGGGCTGGCCTTCCAGATCATCGACGACATTCTGGATGTCACCTCCACCACGGAGGATCTGGGCAAGCCCATCGGGTCCGATGCCCAGCAGCATAAAACCACCTATGTAACGTTGTACGGACTGGAAAAATCCAAGGAATTCGCCGCCATTCAAACCCAGAAAGCTCTGGACTGCCTGGAAAAGCTGGGCAACGCCCGGCATCTGGTGCAGCTTACCAACTGGCTGCTGGACCGCACCTATTAACTAAGACGGCGCATGAAGATAGAGAAAGAGATTGCAGTAGAAATCGGAGGAAGCACAGGGACATGGAACAAATTCTCCAGTTGATTCAAAACTACCCCCTGATTGTAGCGGCGGCGTCCTGGGCGGCTGCCCAGGTGATGAAGGCCATTATCAACGCCCTGCAAACCAAGCAGTTCAAAGCGGAACGCTTGGTGGGCGCCGGGGGTATGCCTTCCTGCCATTCGGCGGCGGTGTGCGGTTTGATGATGGCGTTGGCTCGGAGTGAAGGTATGGGAAACCCTGCCTTTGCCGTGGCCGTGCTGTTGGCCATTGTGGTGATGTATGACGCTATGGGTGTCCGCCGGGCAGCGGGAGAACAGGCAAAAGCGCTGAACCGTTTGGCCAAGAGCAAGCTGTTGGACGAGGAGGATCCCAATCTTCTTCCCGGCGATTTGAAGGAGTTTTTGGGACATACCCCGGTGCAGGTGCTGGCAGGAGCGTTGCTGGGGATTATGATCGCCATCTTCATCCCAGTGTTTTAAGGCAGGTTCCCACAGCAGGGGGAAGAACATCATAGACGGGAGCAGACTGAAATGGAAAAGGAGTATCCTCTCTTGGATCAGATCCAATCTCCGCAGGATGTGAAGAAATTGGATCTGGAACAGCTAGGACAACTGGCGGGGGAGATCCGCAGCTTTTTGATTCATTCCATTGCCAAGACCGGCGGACATCTGTCCTCCAATTTGGGGGTAGTGGAACTGACCTTGGCCATTCATAAAGTATTTGAGTCCCCCACGGATCGGATTGTATTCGACGTGGGGCATCAGTCGTATACCCATAAACTGCTCACCGGCCGGAAAGCAGGCTTTGCAAAGCTCCGCAAGGAAGGGGGGCTGAGCGGCTTTCCCAAACAGAAAGAAAGCATTCACGATGCCTTTTTGGCGGGGCACAGCTCCACCTCCATTTCCGCTGCCTACGGCATTGCCCGGGGACTGCGGATGCGGGGAAGCGACGCCTTTACCATTGCGGTGGTGGGGGATGGTTCCTTCACCGGCGGCATGATCTACGAAGCCATGAACAACGCCGGACGGAGCAACGTGCGGCTGATTGTCATTTTAAATCAAAACGATATGTCTATCTCCCGGAACGTGGGAGGATTGGCCAAATATTTGGCGGTGATGCGCACCAAACCCGGTTACCGCAGCTTAAAAAACCGCTTCATTAAGCGGCTGGATCATCTGCCGGTGGTGGGGAAAGGCATCCATAAAATCCTCAGCGCAGAAAAGACGGCGCTGAAAAACAGGATGCTTCGCTGCACCATCTTT
>DVGY01000049.1 GCA_018712465.1 Candidatus Egerieicola pullicola
TGCACCCCCCGCTTTTCCAGGGCAGCCAGATTTTGCTGGGTGGCAGGATGGCGGTACATATGCACATTCATAGCGGGACTCACCAGTACCGGAGCGGTGGTGGCCAGCATTACGCTGCTGAGCAGATCGTCCGCCAAGCCGTAGGTCATTTTGGCCAAGAAATTGGCAGTAGCGGGGGCAATCAGCACGGCATCCGCCTGCTGGGCCAGCCAGATATGGGTGACCTCCTGAGGGGTATCCCGATCAAACAGTTGGGTATAGCACCGCTGCTTGGTGAGAGTTTCCATGGTCAACGGAGTAATAAACTGCTGGGCGCCCTGGGTCATCACCGTCAGCACACGCACCCCCTCTTTGGTGAGACGGCTGGCTAAATCGGTGAGCTTATAGGCAGAGATTCCGCCGGTGATGCCCAGCAGCAAGGTTGGCTGTTTCATTTCTGATCCTCTTCAAACAGATCTTCGTCTTCCGGGCTGCTTTCCACGATCTTATATTTGCCCTTTGCAAATTCATCCACCGCAATCTGCACCGGCTTTTCGGTCATTTCCAGGCCCTGCTGTTCCATTTCATCGGTGATTTCCCGGGCGCGCTTGGCCACCGCCACCACCAAAGAATAATAACTTTCTCCATTCTTCAACAGATCGCTGACACTGGGTCTGTGCATCATAATAAAAAACTCCTTTCCTTCATTCAAAAATATTTAAAATCAACCTGCCATTTGGGCAGAACTTGTGGTCTCTATTCAATCTTCCTGGATGGCTTGTTCCAGCCGTTCCAGGTTCTCCCGGGCCAGGCAATGTCCAGCCCGAAGGATGGCGCAGATGTCTTCCGCCGCTTCCTCTACGGTGTCGTTAAACACAATATAGTCGTAATCCTTGGCCTGGGGCATTTCCCGTTTGGCGGTTTCCATACGCCGGTCCACCACTTCCTGGGCTTCGGTGCCCCGGTCCGTGAGGCGGCGGCGAAGCTCTTTCATGCTGGGAGGCATAATAAAAATCATCACCGCATCCGGACGGCGGAGCTTCACTTGTTTAGCTCCCTGAACTTCGATTTCCAGCACCACGTTTTTCCCCTGGGCCAACTGAGCGTCCACCGCTTGGGCGGGAGTGCCGTAATAGTTGCCGGCATACTGGGCGTACTCCAGCATCTGCCCGGCAGCAATTTTTTCCTCAAAGGCTTCCTTGGTTAAAAAGTGATATTGCACTCCATCCTCTTCCCCTGGGCGGGGTGCACGGGTTGTGGCGCTGACGGAATAATAGGTGTCCGGCTGTTTGGCAAATACCTGGCTGAGCACCGTTCCCTTTCCGCAGCCGGAAGGGCCGGAAACCACCAGCAACAATCCTTTTCGACTCATTTGATTCATCCCTCCTCTTCCTCACGATCTTCCGGTTCCGACCAGGTGGGGTCCACCCGGCCTGCCAGGGTGGCAGGATGGGCAGAGCTGAGGATCACATGGTTGGTGTCCATAATAACCACCCCTCGGGTTCGCCGTCCACAGGAAGCGTCGATCAGCAGGCCCTGATCCCGGGCTTCCTGGATCATCCGCTTAATGGGAGCGGAATCCGGGCTGACGATGGCAATGACCCGTCGGGCGTTGACCACATTGCCGTGGCCAATGGAAATCAGCTGCATTGCCTTCCTCCTACTCGATATTCTGGATCTGTTCCCGGATCTTTTCGATTTCGCTCTTCATCTCCACCACCCGGCGGGTCACCGCCAGGTCTTGGGCTTTGGAGCCGATAGTGTTGGTTTCCCGATTGATCTCCTGCACTAAAAAGTCCAACTTCCGTCCCACCGGACCAGCCTGTTCCATCATCTGAGCAAACTGATCCAGATGGCTCTTTAACCGCACGGTCTCTTCATCCACGGCAATCTTTTCGGCATAAAGGCCGGCTTCCATCAAGATCCGTTGTTGGTCGATGCAGCGATCGGCTAAAAGCTCCTCCATCTTTTGCAGCAACCGCTGACGGTAGGCGGCTACGGTTTTGGGGCTCTGTTCCTCCACCGCCGCCACATGTTCTGCCAGCACCGCCAGTTTCTGGGTAATATCCTGCTTTAAGCGGTCTCCTTCCCGACGGCGCATCTCCAGAAATTGATCCAGAGCCTGTTTTGCCACCTGCTCTACACCGTTCCAAATCACCTGCTGGTCTTCTTCCAGCTTTTGCAAGGTAAAGACATCGTTAAAGCGGGTCAGGGTGGAGAGGGTCAAATCGTCCTGCAATCCTAAAGTTTCTGCCTGGCTGCGCATGGCGTCCAGATAACCTTTTGCCAGCGCCTGATTGATCTGCACCACGGTGTCCCCGCCGGTGAGGTTCTGGATGCTCACCGTCACCTCCACCTTGCCCCGGCTTACCGAGGACTGCAAAAAGGTTTTCAGTTTTTCTTCCAAATAGCCGTACATCCTGGGGATGCGGGCACTGTATTCCAAATACCGGTGGTTTACCGACCGGATTTCTACGGTAATTTCCCGGCCGTCCAACACCTGTCGGCTGCGGCCGTAACCTGTCATACTGTTCATGGGTTGACTGCCTCCTCTGATAAACAAGGCTTCTGCCTTACCATTTTATTGTGGCAGATCCCATCGGGAAATACAAGTTTTTATTCACACTTTATTCTTAATATTCATAAAAAATTTACAATTATTCCAACCACTTGAATCTATATACGAAAAAAGCCCGAAAGAATCAATCTTCCGGGCGATTTTCAGAATAGTTCCAAAACCTTACTTGGTGGTTTTAGTTGTCTTTTTTGCAGCAGCCTTGGGAGCAGCTTCCTTCTTCACGGCAGCAGCCTTAGGAGCTTCTTCCTTCTTAGCGGCAGCAGCCTTGGGAGCTTCTTCCTTCTTGGCAACAGCAGCCTTGGGAGCTTCTTCCTTCTTGGCAGCAGCAGCCTTGGGAGCCTCTTCCTTCTTCACGGCAGCAGCTTTAGGAGCTTCTTCCTTCTTAGCGGCAGCGGCCTTAGTGGTTTCTGCCTTCTTAGCAGGAGCCTTTTTGGCGGGAGCTTTCTTAGCAGGAGCCTTCTTGGGAGCAGGAGTCATGTCTACCAGCACCCACTTCTGGCTGTCGCCGTCCACGTCGTCCCACAACTGGAGGGTGCTGCCTTCAGAGGGGAACATACCGGCGTCCAACACTTTATCTGCTGCAAAAGCAGAAACAATCTTTTCGCCCTTGATCATCCATTTCTGGGTCATAGCATCGTCCAGAACCTGCCATACGTGCACAGGAGTGCCATTTTCGGTGCCCATCATAGCTACGTCAATGGCAGTCTTGGATTCCACATTGATAAAGCTGACCTGACCGTCCTTCTCCCCGGTCATCTCCCACTTCTGATTGTCAGCACCGGTGACGCTGCCCAGCTGCAGGGTGGTGTTCACCACTTCCAGAGCCAGCGCACCATTGGCTGTTTTAATCTGGTAAATTGCATTTGCCATTGTTTTTTGCCTTCCTTTCCAACTTCGCTTCAACAAACCCGTTGTAATGCAAAAACAAATTGGTGTTTAAACACGATGTATTATACTCCCGCTATTCTGAATTGTCAAATCCTTACGAATTCGATTTTTTCAAATTGTGGAGTTACACGGTTTTAGTTTTCTCTTAGTTTTGAATTTGTGCAATTTTCTTTTCGCACAAGACTT
>DVGY01000050.1 GCA_018712465.1 Candidatus Egerieicola pullicola
ACTTTCGGTGGGCGGCGGCATTGTGCTGCTGGCGGCCATTGCAGCCGTTCTCTGGTTTGTGGTGCTGGGCGGCAAGCTCCCTGGCGGCTTTACGACCAACGTAGGCGGCAATTTTTCTGTTACCCCCGGCCTGGCGGCCCCCAATGGCAGCTACAGTGTCACCTGTGACGAGTACATCAATCAATATGAGGAAACCCTGTCCTCTTTTGCCGGTCAAACCATCACGGTAGAACGCTATGACAGCGATACCAGCGACTTTGCCCTGGACTATGTGATTTGTCAAAATGGAGAGGAAACCGACATTCGTCTCTGCTTCTACGAGGACGCCGTTCAAGTTATGGGCAGCGAGTACTTTGACACGGTAATGATCGACTCCTGGGAAGTGGAGCCTGGTATGAGCAACTTTTCTACGAACGCAGCCGCCGCTGCCATGCTGTTGGCGGACTCCGACTGCAACGGCGCCGACGCCGCCCGACAGCAAATTCGCCAGTGGGTGGAGCAAAACAGCGGCACAGATACCGTCCAGACCCTCAACGGCATTACTTACGCCTTCTCCTACCTGTCCGACGGAGAATTTTCCTCCCTGTATGTGGCAGACAGCGACGGTGCATCCTATCTGGGGGGCAGCACCGAAAGCACCGGCTATTCCTCCCCGCTGGGAGAATACCTGCCGGAGACCGTCTATCTGGCAGACGGCAGTTCCCAATCCTGCCGGGAATACCTGGAATCGATGGTGCAGGCCAGCGGTCAGGACGTCAACAGCCCTGAAGCTCAAACCGCCATTGATCAGGGGATGAATACCGGCTACTACTTCCACTCTGACGGCAGCGTGGAATTGACGGTGGCAGGCAGCGTTACAGAGGAGGGCAGCTACGAAATGTCCGGCCAGGAGATAGAGGTATCCATTGGCGGTCAAACCATCCGCATGGACTACGACGGCAGCACCGACGAAGTCACCGTGTACAACGATGCAGAAGGCATTTCCACCGTGTTTACCTACAACGGAATGTAAGCTAAAGTGAAATCAAACCCGTTTCCTGATTTTTCATGGGAAGCGGGTTTTTCATTTGCAAACAAAAGACCGCCCTGTAGGATTCTCCTCACAGAGCGGTTTGTTTTCAGTTATGGTTGATTACGCAGCTTAGTTCCAAAGCCTTTTTGTCACAGCCGGTATTCCCCCACGTTTTTCAAGAACCGGGTCAGGGCGTCCTGCCAGGGAGGCAGACGATCGAAACCGGCCTGCACCAGCTTGTCCTTGCTCATCCGAGAGTTCTTGGGACGGACTGCCTTGGAAGCGCCGTATTCCTCGCTGGTCACCGGCTTCACCGTGACCTTTTTGCCGGCCTGCCGGAAGATTTCTACAGCGAAGTCGTACCAGCTGCACAGTCCTTCGTTGGTGACGTGGTAGGTGCCGTACTTTTCGGTGCGGATCATCTCACACACCAGCTTGGCCACATCAGGGCAATAGGTGGGAGAACCGATTTGGTCGTTGACCACCGTTAAGGTATCGTGGGTTTCGCTCAAGCGCAGCATGGTGCGGATGAAGTTGTGGCCGTGGTCTGCAAACACCCAACTGATCCGCAGGGTGAAATACTTGGTGAGTAGTTCCTTCACTACCTGCTCCCCTTCCAGCTTGGTGAGGCCGTAAAAGTTGCTGGGGCCGGTGACATCGTCCTCCACGTAGGGCGTGGTGCCGGTGCCGGGGAAGACATAGTCGGTGGAAAAATACATGAACTTGGCGTCCAGCTCCTTGGCGCACTGGGCCATGTTCCGGGTACCTTCTACGTTTACCTTCCGGCAGATCTCCCGGCCTTCGTCCTCCGCCTTGTCCACAGCGGTATAGGCGGCGCAATGGACGATCACATCCGGGGCGTAGCCCAGCACTGCATCCCGCACTGCCTTTTGGTCGGTAAGGTCGAAATCATCAATGTCCACACCCCAGCAGGGTACGTTTTGCGCCTCTAAACAGGCGACCACATCGCCGCCCAACTGTCCTTTGACGCCGGTGACTAATACTTTCATAGGAAATCCTCCTGAACTTCAAAGTTAGATCAAGCCTTTTAGGAAATAAAATCGAAGATTGTTTTCCGAAGGCATGATGGAGTCGAATCCCACGCAGTGGATTCTAAGGGGCAAGGCCCCTGCGCAGAAAAAGAGGAGGAACCATTCCAGTTCCCCCTCAAGCAATGTTCCGGGTCTGGTTTTGTTATCTGTTCCCGTACATCTTCTCGTAGTAATTCTGATAATCGCCATTGATGATGTTCTGCCACCACTGTTTGTGGGTGAGGTACCAGTCAATGGTCAGCTTGATGCCTTCATCGAAGGGAGTGGTGGGGCTCCAACCCAGTTCGGTCTCGATCTTGGTGGGATCAATGGCGTAACGGCGGTCGTGGCCCTTCCGGTCGGTAACGAAGGTAATCAGGCTTTCCGGCTTGCCCAGTTCCTTGAGGATGGTCTTGACCACCTGAAGGTTGGTGCGTTCATTGTGGCCGCCTACGTTGTACACTTCCCCTTCCCGGCCGTTGTGGATCACCTTGTCAATGGCAGCGCAGTGATCCTTCACATACAGCCAGTCCCGGACGTTTTCTCCGGTGCCGTACACCGGCAGAGATTCGTCTGCCAAAGCCCGGGAGATGATCAGGGGGATCAGCTTTTCCGGGAAGTGGTAGGGGCCGTAGTTGTTGGAGCAGCGGGTGATGGTCACCGGCAGACCGTAGGTGCGGTGATAGGCCAGCACCAGCAGGTCAGCTCCCGCCTTAGAGGAGGAATAGGGAGAAGAGGTGTGGATAGGGGTCTCTTCGGTGAAGAACAGATCCGGCCGGTCCAAAGGCAGGTCGCCGTACACCTCATCGGTGGAAACCTGATGGTAGCGCTGAATGCCGTACTTGCGGCAGGCGTCCATCAGCACAGAGGTACCCAGAATGTTGGTCTTTAAGAAGATTTCCGGGTTGACGATGGAACGGTCCACATGGCTTTCCGCGGCAAAGTTTACCACGATGTCGAATTTTTCTTTTTCAAACAGGTCGTAGACATATTCCCGGTCGGCGATGTCCCCCTTGGTGAACTTAAAGTGGGGATTTTTCATGGCCTCTTCCAGGGTTTCCAGATTGCCGGCGTAAGTCAGCAGGTCCAGGCCCACAATGTCGTAATCCGGGTGATTTTCCAGCATATAGTACACAAAGTTGCCGCCGATAAATCCGGCTGCACCGGTGACACAAATCTTCATGGTGTAATGTTCCTTTCTCAAATACCTTGGTTTACCCTTCAAAGGTGAAGTTGGCGTCGCTGTCTGCGTAGAGAGGCGCGCTCAAATCCTTCTGGCTGAGGATGGGATCCTGTACTAGGCTGGACCAGTCAATGCCGAAGGCAGGATCGTCGTAGCGCACCGAACGGTCGTTTTCCTTGGAGTAGAACTCGTCCACCTTGTACTGCACCTCCACATTGTCGGTGAGGGTGACAAAGCCGTGAGCAAAGCCTTTGGGGATGTAGAACTGCTTATGGTTTTCCTCGGTGAGCTCCACAGAATAGTGTTTCAGATAAGTGGGGCTTCCCTTGCGCAGGTCCACTACCACGTCGATGATCTTGCCTCGAGTGCAGCGGATCAGCTTGGTCTGGCACTTGGGATTGGTCTGGAAGTGCAGGCCCCGGAGGGTGCCCTTCTGGGCGGAAAAGCTCTGGTTGTCCTGCACAAAGACGGTGTGGATCCCTGCCATGGCCAGCTTCTGGGCGGAGTAGGTTTCGGTAAACCATCCCCGATTATCCCCGTACAGCTTGGGTTCTACAATGCACAAACCAGGAAATTCGGTTTTGGTGACCTGCAGGTCACCGCAGACAATGACGTTTTCTTCCATGTATGGTTCCTTCCTTTCCAAGATATTCAAAGAAGATCAGATCTTGCCTTCAGCCACCTTTTTCAGGTGCATGCCGTAGGCACTTTTGCCGTACTTGGCGGCGGTATCCAACAAGGTTTTTTGGGTGATCCAGCCCTTCTGGAAGGCAATTTCTTCCGGTGCAGAGATCATTACGTTCTGCCGGGTCTGAACCATGTGGACAAATTCCCCTGCTTCCAGCAGGCTGTCCATGGTGCCGGTGTCCAGCCAAGCGTAGCCTTTGCCCAGCAGTTGGACATCCAAGTCTCCCTGTTCCAGATAAATCCGGTTCAGGTCGGTGATTTCCAGTTCGCCCCGCGCGGAGGGTTTCAGATTCTTAGCGTACTCCACCACCCGGTTATCATAGAAATACAGCCCGGTAATGCAGTAGTTGGATTTGGGATGTTCCGGTTTTTCCTCCACCGAAAGCACCTTGCCGTTTTCATCAAATTCCACAATGCCGAACCGTTCCGGGTCGTCTACCCGATAGCCAAAGACAGTGGCCCGACCCTTGTTGGCTGCTGCCTTTTGCAGAGCTTCGTCCAGGTGCTGGCCGTAGAAGATGTTGTCTCCCAGTACCATGGCCACGTCGTCGCCGCCGATGAATTCTTCTCCCAGGATAAAGGCTTGGGCCAACCCGTCGGGAGAAGGCTGTTCTTTATAGCTCAGCCGCACCCCGTATTGGCTGCCGTCTCCCAGCAATTTCTGGAAGTTGGGCAGATCCACCGGGGTGGAGATGATCAGGATGTCCTGGATCCCCGCCAGCATCAAGGTGGACAGGGGGTAGTAGATCATGGGTTTGTCGTAAATGGGAAGCAGCTGTTTGCTGGTAATCATGGTCAGAGGGTACAGCCGGGTACCGGAGCCGCCTGCCAAAATGATTCCTTTCATACTCTGTTCCTCCGTTTCATTTCGTTGTTAAGGATGGGGTGATCCTACTTGGAACATAGTCATTTTACCATAATTTTTCGTTGGTTGCAATGTTTTTCCAGGAAAAAGGGCTGATATGTTGAGCAGAAGTCTTGGTTTTTTTCGTATTTTTCCCTTTTGCACAAAAACCATTCCCATTGTAGAAGAGGTTTGATAAAAAATCAAGACCCAAAGTGGCCCGCCCGAAAGCAAGCCGCCCAGCGTTTTGAATTTTACAGTGCTGTTTTTCTTCCCTCCCGACACAGCGTTATCCCCAATTGTCCAACCCCTGGCGCTGAACGGCAAAGTCAAAGGCTTCTTCAAAGGACATGGACGGCCCACCGAACAAAAAACAACCGCCCCTTTCCACAAGAGGCGGTCGCAAACTCACAGAGGAGCGGCAACGGGGAAGTTCTTACCGCTTAATAAAGAATTCCTCGTACCATTTTAAGAACATGAACACCGTCCAGATCTTCCGGCTGTTGTCGAACTTTCCGGCCCGGTGCTGGTCCAACAACTGAACCAGATATTCGCTGTTGAAAAATTCGCTGGCAGTGGCGCTGGTAAAGTACCCCTTCACCAGGTTGTAGTATTTGTCCTGCTTCAGCCATACCCGGATCGGCACCGGGAAGCCCAGCTTTTTCT
>DVGY01000051.1 GCA_018712465.1 Candidatus Egerieicola pullicola
TGGCCAGGCAACGATATTCTCGTGCAGGATTGCCCTGGGATTTACCGTCTACCCGATCAAAGACAATCCGGTATCCCCCGGCGCCGTAAAGCAGGGAGCGATTCACCCGGCTGATGGTGGCGGTAGAGGCCCCGGTTTGTTGCACAATGTCGGAATACACTCGATTCTGATCCAGCATCCGGGCCACATGCAGCCGCTGGCTCAAGGCTTTCAGCTCCTGGACGGTGCAGAGGTCCTCAAAAAACTTGGCGCATTCTTCCTGGGTCTTTAAAGACAGCACCATTTGGTACAGCTGCTGGACAGCCTGCTGGTTCAGTTTGGATTCCATGGCATTTCCTCCTTGGGTGTGTTACTGATATTTTAACACATCAAAGCGCTAATGTAAAGAGTGGGGCGTTTGGGTTACCATTCCTTTTGGGTATGCGGGAAAATAAAAAACAGGTATTTGCCTTCTTTCCTTCCAGGTGGTACACTAAAAAAAGAAGCCGGAACATCGGCAGAAAAGGAGACGATTTACAGTGCTGCATCACGATTTTCAAGACCTGTCCCTCTCTGCTTTGGGACTGGGAGCCATGCGCCTGCCGGTGCTGGACGGGGAGGACAGCAAGGTCAACCAACCCGCCGTGGAAGAGATGGTAGACTACGCCATCAAACAGGGCGTCAACTACTTTGACACCGCCTGGGGTTATCACGACGGCAATTCCGAACCCGCCTTGGGCAAAGCATTGAGCCGGTACCCCCGGGACCGCTTTTATCTGGCGGACAAGTTCCCCGGCTACGACCTGTCCAACATGGATAAGGTAGAAGAAATCTTTGAGGCACAGCTCCAACGGTGCGGGGTGGAATACTTTGACTTTTATCTGTTCCACAACGTCTGCGAAATGAACATCGACGCCTATCTCAACCCGGACTATCATATCTTCGACTATCTGGCAGCCCAAAAGAAAGCGGGACGGATCAAGCACCTGGGTTTTTCCGCCCACGGCAGCCGGGAAGTAATGGAGCGATTTTTAAAAGCCTACGGCAGTGAAATGGAGTTCTGCCAGATCCAACTTAACTATCTGGACTGGGACTTCCAGGACGCCAAAGGCAAGGTGGAGCTGTTGAAAGAGTACCATCTGCCAGTGTGGGTCATGGAACCCCTGCGGGGCGGCAAGCTGGCCAATCTGGAACCCAAATACCAAGAGAAATTAAAAGCCCTACGCCCTCAGGAAACCATCCCAGCCTGGGCCTTCCGGTTCTTGCAAAGCCTTCCGGAAGTCACCATGGTGTTGTCCGGGATGTCCACTCTGAACCAGTTAAAGGAAAATGTAGCTACTTTTGGAGAGGATAAACCATTAAACCGCACCGAAATGGACACCCTGTTGGCCATGGCCAAGGAGATGGTGCAGAAAATTACCCTACCCTGCACTGCGTGCCACTACTGCGTCAGCCACTGTCCCCAAGGATTGGACATCCCCAGCCTGTTGGCCCTGTACAACGAACACTGTTTCACAGATGGAGGATTTATCGCTCCCATGGCGCTGATGGCAGTGCCGGAAAACAAACAGCCCAGCGCCTGCATCGGCTGTCGGAGCTGTGAGGCGGTCTGTCCTCAGCAGATCAAGATTTCCGAAGCCATGGCAGACTTTGCCGAAAAACTAAAGGGATAAAACAAGGAGGCATCTATGGAATACCGTAAACTCCCTCACGGAGAGGAACAAATCAGCATTCTTGGACTGGGAACCAGCTCCTTGGGGCCCTCCGGGGACAAGGAAATTCAAGAGACGGTGCTTTTCGCTGTTCAAAACGGCATCAACTACATCGACCTGGCCTCAGGGGACAGTGCTCCCTTTGCCTCCATGGGCAAAGCCTTGCAGGGGTTGCGGGATCGGGTATATTTTCAAATCCACTTTGGAGCAGATTACCAAACCGAGCAGTACGGCTGGACCCTAGATCTGGAAGAGATCAAGCGCTCCATTGACTGGCAGCTACACGCCCTGCAAACCGACTACATTGATTTCGGCTTCATCCACTGCATGGACGAGAGTTCTGATTTAGAACAGTACCAAAGCAACGGAGTGTTGGACTACCTGCTCTCCCTGCAAAAGCAAGGGGTGGTACGGCACATCGGCTTGTCCTCCCACACCCCGGAAGTAGCCATGCAGGTACTGGATTGGAATTTGATCGATATGCTGATGTTTTCCATCAACCCTGCCTACGACTACCAGCACGGGGAATTTGCCAATGGCAGCGCCGCCCAGCGGATGGCTCTATACCAGCGCTGCGAAGCCCAAGGAGTGGGAATTTCAGTGATGAAAGCCTTTAGCGGCGGACAACTGCTCAACGCCAAGACCTCCCCCTTCCGGCAAGCTCTCACCGAATATCAATGTTTGGCCTACGCTTTGGACAAACCGGGAGTGCTAACGGTGCTGCCCGGAATCCGCAACCGCCAGGATCTGAAGCGGCTGCTGGGCTTTTTGGAGGCTACACCGGAAGAAAAGGATTACTCCATTTTAGGCAGTTTTACTCCCCGGGAAGCGGAGGGAATCTGTGTTTACTGCAATCACTGCCAGCCCTGCCCCGCCGGGTTGGACGTGGGACTAATCAACAAGTACTACGACCTGGCCAAAGCCGGGGACAAGTTGGCGGTAGATCACTATCAAAACCTACAGGTTCATGCTTCCGACTGCATCCAGTGCGGGCATTGCGAAGACCGCTGCCCCTTCCAGGTAAAGCAGATGGCACGGATGGAAGAAATCAGCGGGTATTTTGGAAAATAAAATCGACCTCGGGAGTTCCCCACGGCAAAGCGCTGTGGGGAATTTTTTATTTCTCTAACCAAAAATTTTGGAAAAAGGGAAAATCAGTCCTAAAAATGGGACTGAATTCAGTTGTTTTTGGCGGTAAAAACAATTATAATATACAAAAAGGATGTGATTGTTTGAATAAAAACATTTTATCTGCACAAAATTCGACTCTTGTGGCCCATATTCGGAAAGACAAAACAGAACAATCCTTAGAAGAACATCTCCGAGAGACAGCCCGTTTGGCAGAACAGTTTGCCCAATCTTTTCAGGCGGGCGATTACGGAAAACAGGTCGGCGGCATTCACGATAAAGGAAAAGCCAGCCAGCCCTTTCAAGAACACCTTCGCGGCGACCCCAGACCGGTAAACCATTCCGATGCCGGCGCCCAACTGCTGCACCAGCAGGGCAACGACATCACCGCCATTTGTGTAGCCGGACACCATACCGGCCTGCCCAATTACGGAACCAAAGCCGATCCTGCCGGGGAACCCACCTTTTGGGGCCGAATGAAGCGTCGGGACTTGCCGGACAGCTCTGCGGGAGAAAAACTGTTTCCTGTGGACCCATCTCCCCTTCCCCTACCGGAAAGTTACCGGAGCCCAATGGGCCGGGTAGAAACATCTTTTTTTATCCGGATGCTTTATTCCTGCCTCACGGATGCCGATTTTCTGGATACCGAACGATTTATGCAGGGCGGCAGGATACTTCGTGAACCAGGGGAATCCATCCAAGTATTAAACCAAAAGCTGGACCGATATTTAGATCAGCAAGGCTTCTTAACGCCTACTAAAGAAATCAATCAAAAGCGAGCTGCTATTCTGCGGCAATGCTTGGAGGGAGCCAATCAGCCACCGGGATTGTTTTCCTTAACGGTGCCTACCGGGGGAGGCAAAACGGTATCTTCTCTGGCCTTTGCTTTGCGCCATGCCGCCGCTTATGGGAAACAGCGGGTGATCTATGTGATTCCCTACTGTTCCATCATCGACCAGACTGCCGGCGAATTCCGGAAAATTTTGGGAGAAGAAAACGTATTGGAACACCACAGCGGCGTGATCTATGAAAAAGAAAGTGTCAGCAAATCGGCGGAGCGGGAGGAAAAGGATTGGAAAGACCCCTGCCGCGATCCCATGGCTCTGGCCACCGAAAACTGGGACAAACCGGTGGTGGTTACCACCATGGTACAGTTTTTTGAATCTCTCTACGCCGCCCATTCCTCCCGCTGCCGGAAGCTCCACAACATCGCCAACAGCGTGGTAATTTTCGACGAAGCCCAGATGATACCGGTGCACCACCTGGACCCTTGTGTTATGGCTATCACCCAATTGATACAGCATTTTTCGGTATCGGCGGTGCTTTGTACCGCTACCCAGCCTGCGTTAAACGGCTTGATCCAACGATTTGCCCCAGGGCTGGAAATTCGAGAACTTTGTTCCGATCCCCTCTCCCTGTACCGGTCCTTCCGGCGGGTGACCTTTCGGATGGAACCGGCTCCGCTTTCTTATCTGGAGCTGGCAGGCCGGCTGATGGAGCAGTCTCAGGTGCTCTGCATCCTCAATACCCGAAAAGCAGTGCAGCAGGTGTACCAACAATTATCCGGCGAAGGGAACTACTGTCTGACCACCTACCTCTACCCCGCCCAACGGCAGGCGCTGATCCAAGAGATCCGCCAACGGCTGAGTAACGGGCTACCCTGCCGGGTGGTGGCCACCTCCTTGATTGAAGCGGGGGTGGATGTGGACTTTCCCACCCTCTACCGGCAGTTGGCCGGGTTGGACTCCATCCTCCAGGCAGCAGGCCGGTGCAACCGGGAGGGAATCCATTCCCCGGAAGAAAGTATTGTGACGGTGTTTCAACTTCAGGATGCCCCCTCTGAGGAGATGATCCAGAAGAATATAGAAGCCTGTCAAGACGCCATCCAAGCCCATCCGGAGCTGGAACACCCGGACACCATTCGAATCTACTTTTCAAAGCTGTATTACCAAGATTGGAACCATGATGAAAGCGATATTTTAAAACGGTCCCGCAGCAAAAATCTCCCTTTCCGAGAAATTGAGAATAATTTCCGCCTCATCGACGAAACATCCAAAACCGTCTACATTCCCCTGGAAAAAGGAGCAGAACTAGTGGAGCGGTTGCGGGGCGGAGAGGTGAGCCGCAGTCTCTTCCGGCAGTTGGGGCGGTACGGTGTGCCGGTACCCGCCTATCAATTCCAGGCGCTTTACCAGGCAGGAGACATTGAACTGGTCACCCCTCAGGCGGGGATTTTGCTGAATCTCTCCCTCTATGATCCGGAATCCGGCTTCTCCCCCCAGGCAGAAGAAGGAAAAGGGTTGTTTACCTAAAAAAGGCGGCAACGGAAAACCGTTGCCGCTAGGAAGAGATATTACATGATACCCTTCTCATTTCAATCCTCTCAAGTTGCCTTGAGACAGGTTGATTATAACACGCCGTTGGAAAAACAACAACTTTGATTTTTTGGAAATTCTCCTTTACAAAAATATTTTGCTTTACATTATACATTTCTCGAAGAAAAAGTTCTTGACATAAGCGGGAAAAAGTGCTACGATAGACTTACAGCAATGATTGCTCAAATCTATTTAGAAAGGAGTGTTGCTTTATGTCCATTCGCATGAAAGTGTGGGGAGACTACGCCTGCTTCACACGCCCAGAGATGAAAAGTGAGCGGGTTAGTTATGACATACTAACTCCCTCTGCCGCCCGGGGCATTGTGGAAAGTATTTTTTGGCATCCCGGAATGAAATGGATCATCGATGCTATTTACGTTCAAAAACCCATTCAGTTCACCAACATCCGCCGCAACGAGGTTTCAGAAAAGATTTCCTGCAACACGGTCCGCAGTGCAGCGAAATCCGGTAAGCCTCTATCCCTGTTTACCTCCCAGTGCATCCAGCAGCGAGCCACTACGGCGCTGCGAAATGTGGAGTACATCATTGAAGCCCACTTCGACATGACCGACCGAGCGGCTCCGGGCGACAATCCCGGCAAGTTCCAGGAAATGTTCACCCGCCGGCTGAAAAAGGGACAGTGCTACCGCCAGCCTGTACTGGGGTGCCGGGAGTTTTCGGCCTTCTTTTCCCCCTGTGAGGAGATTCCCCCCTGTCCCCCGGAACTGAAAGGAACCCGGGATCTGGGGTATCTGCTCTACGATTTGGACTACAGCGATCCCGCCAACATCCACCCTCTCTACTTCCGAGCGGTGCTGGTGGACGGGAAACTGGACCTGCGGGAGGTGGAGATCAAGTCATGATTTTAGACGCATTAGTCCGCTATTACCAAGCAGTGGACCTGCCCCGTCCGGGATGGAGCAAAGTGAGGGTATCCTATGGATTGAAGCTGAATGAGGAAGGTGAAGTGATAGGAACCACTTCCTATCTTGAGTGGGGAGAGAAGGGGAAAAAGCCTCTGCCGGAGATCAAAACATTGCCGGAACCGGTAAAACGTTCCAGCGGTGTCAATCCCAATTTTCTCTGCGACAACGCCTCCTATCTGCTGGGGGTAGACCAAAAAGGCAAGCCGGAACGGGCCAAAAAATGCTTTGAAGCTGCCAAAGCCCTTCACCAAAAAATACTGGCCGGGGTGGACTCCCCTGCCGCCAAGGCTGTGTTGGCCTATTTTGAACATTGGAACCCGGACACCGCTCTGTCCCATCCGGAAATCGTCAAAAATCCCGATCTTACTGCTGGAGGAAACTTGATCTTCCTGTTTGGCGATGATCTTTTCTCTCCGGAAAACAACGAAGTACAAAAAGATCCTGCCATCTGCCAAGCCTGGGAAAAATATTCCAATGACAGCGGCGACAGTTCCGGAGCGTTCTGCCCTGTGCTGGAACGGAATGCCCCGATTGCCCGGCTGCACCCATCCATCAAAGGAGTGCGGGGCGCTCAATCCAGCGGGGCTTCGCTTATCTCCTACAACGCCGATGCCTTTTGCTCTTACGGCAAGGAACAGGGAGAAAACGCCGGCATCAGTCAGCAGGCCGCCTTTGCCTATACCACCGCCTTAAACTATCTTTTGTCGGAGCACCCAGGCCATCTCTGGAATACCGCCACGCAAGAAAAAGCGGATCCACAAAAAAGCCGGTTTCGGTACGCCTCCCAGTTGGGAGACACCACGGTAGTGTACTGGGCGGAAGGAGGCAGTCCAGCTTACCAAGAATTGTTCCAGGCAGCCATGGATGATGTGGATACCCAATCCATCGCCGATGCCAAGGTGGACATCAAAGGGGTACTAGACCACCTGACCCAGGGCAAGCCCGCAGACATGGAAGGGTTTGAACTGGATCCGGGCGTGCAGTTTTATATTTTGGGCATCTCCCCCAATGCAGCCCGGCTGTCGGTGCGATTTTTCCTACAAGACAGCTTCGGTGTGTTTTTGCAGCGGATCCAAGAACATCAGCAGCGACTGGAGATCGTCAAGCCCATCAAAGATCCGCGGGAAAATTTATCGTTTTGGCAGCTTTTGCAGGAGACGGTGAATCCCAATGCCAAAGACAAAAATCCTTCTCCCCTGCTCAGCGGCGCGCTGGCCCGGTCGGTGCTGGCGGGACTGCCCTACCCTGCCGCACTGCTGGAAGGAGTATTTGTTCGAATCCGGGCGGAACGGAAAATCACGCGGGGCAAAGCCGCCATCTTAAAGGCGTATTATTTAAAAAATCCAAATTCAGGTTGTCCAAAGGAGGTTTTAACTGTGGCATTAAATAAAGAAAGCAAGAGCATTCCCTATCATCTGGGACGGTGGTTTGCAGTGCTGGAGGCAATCCAGCAAGACGCCAATCCCGGTATCAACTCCACCATTCGGGACAAATATTTTTCTTCCGCTTCATCTACTCCCGCCGCTGTTTTCGCCTTGTTGATACAGCTTTCTCAAAAGCATCTGAGCAAGCTTAGTGAAAGGCAAAATATTTATTACAACAAGCTCATCCAAGAAATCGTGGATCATCTTCCGGATGAACTGCCTGCCCGGCTGTCTTTACCAGAACAGGCTTCGTTCATTCTCGGCTATTATCATCAAACCCAGGACCGCTACACCAAAAAGGAGGACTGACCTATGAAGGACAACGCTATTCAAAACCGCTATGATTTCGTCATTTTCTTTGATGTGGAAAACGGCAACCCCAACGGCGATCCCGACGCCGGCAATATGCCTCGAATGGATCCGGAAACCGGCTACGGTTTAGTCACAGACGTCTGCCTGAAGCGAAAGATCCGCAACTATGTGGAAATGGTGAAGGAAGATCAGCCCGGTTGGTGCATCTATGTCAAGGACGGGGTACCCTTAAACCGCAGCGACAAAAAGGCTCTGGATTACCTGGGCCTGGAAGCCGACGAGAAAGGCAACAACCTAAAAAATGCCAAAAAGGATGACCCGGAACTGGATCAAAAGATTTTGGACTTTATGTGTTCCAACTTCTACGACATCCGTACCTTCGGCGCAGTGATGACCACCTTCGTCAAGGGAGCGTTAAACTGCGGCCAGGTGCGGGGTCCAGTGCAACTTGGTTTTGCCCGAAGCCTGAACTCTATCCTTCCTCAGGAAGTAACCATCACCCGAGTGGCCATTACCACCGAAAAGGATGCTGAGCGGAAAAACACCGAAATGGGTAAGAAATTCATTGTTCCCTACGCTATGTATCGATGCGAAGGATTCGTTTCCGCCAACCTGGCCCGGAAAACCACCGGCTTTTCCCAAGAAGATCTGGAGCTGCTGTGGGACGCTATCCTCAATATGTTTGAAAACGACCACTCCGCCGCCCGGGGCAAAATGGCAGTGAGAAAGCTGATTATCTTCAAGCATGACAGCGAACTGGGCAACGCCCCCTCCCACAAGCTGTTTGACGCTGTCCACGCCAAGCTGGTGGAAGGAGTTACCGTACCCAGAAGCCATGACGATTATATCATCACCGTGGATGACAACCTGCCGCAAGGCGTCACCTGTCAGATTCGAGAATGAGTTACCGAGAAGAAGACTACCTCCAACTTTCCGGCATCCAGCACTTTGCCTTTTGTCCCCGACAATGGGCACTGATCCATCTGGAGAATCTTTGGCAGGAGAATCTCCAGACCGCCCAAGGTCAACTGCTGCACCAACGGTGCCACGATGCCGGACAGGACGAAAGCCGGGGAGATCTGCTGATTCTGCGGGATCTGCGGATCTCTTCCCCTTCCCTGGGACTCAGCGGTGCCTGCGATGTGGTGGAGTTTCATCGAGATCCTAAAGGTGTTTCCCTGCAAGGGCGGGACGGGCTGTGGATGCCTTATCCAGTGGAGTACAAGCGGGGCAAGCCCAAACCCCATCAGGCGGATGAGCTTCAACTCTGTGCCCAAGCCATATGTCTGGAAGAGATGCTCTGCTGCTCTATTCCGGAAGGGGCCTTATTTTACGGAGAACCTCGTCGCCGTCAAACGGTAACACTGGATGAATCTCTGCGGCAAACAGTAAAGGAAATGGCAGAGCAAATGCACCAATATGCCCAACGAGGGTACACCCCCAAGGTAAAGCCGAAAAAGGGATGTTCGGCTTGCTCCCTCAAGGATCTCTGCCTGCCGGTACTTTGCAAAAACCGCTCTGCCGCTCAATGGACCGCCCAACGATTGGAGGAGGAAGTATGAAGAAATTATTGAACACGCTATACGTCCTCAGTGAAGACGCCTATCTTTCCCTAGATGGGGAAAACGTGGTAGTGCTTCGTCCAGAACAACCGGACAGCCGGTTTCCCCTGCACACCTTGGAAAACATCCTCTGCTTCAGCTATAAAGGAGCTTCTCCGGCACTGATGGGAAAGTGCAGTCGAGACAGAATAGGACTATCCTTTTTTACGCCGCGAGGACAATTTCTAACCCGATGTTGGGGAGAAAACAACGGGAATGTGCTGCTGCGAAAAGAACAGTACCGCCGTTCCGACAATCTGGAAGAAAGCTGTCTCGTAGCCCGGCAGATGATCCTAGGCAAGGTGTACAACAGCCGGTGGGTTCTGCTGCGGGGAGTGCGAGATCACGCCTTACGGCTGGAGGTAGAGCCACTGCAACGCAGCGCCCACTTATTGAAAAACAGCCTACGAGAAATCCAAATCTGCTCGTCCTTGGAACGTCTTCGTGGGCTGGAAGGGGAAGCTTCCTCCACCTATTTCGGGGTACTGGATTCCCTGATCCTGCAAAATCGGGAAACCTTTTTCTTCCGCCAGCGAAGCCGCCGTCCTCCCAAAGACGCTTTCAATGCTCTGGTTTCCTTTGTGTACACCCTGCTGGCCAATCTCTGCGCTTCCGCTTTAGAGGGAGTTGGATTGGACAGCTATGTAGGATTTCTGCACCGGGATCGTCCAGGCCGAGTCTCATTGGCGTTGGATCTCATGGAAGAACTGCGCCCACTGTTAGGGGACCGGTTTGTACTCACCCTTATCAACCACCGGCTCATCCGTCCGGAACATCTTTCATTCCGGGAAAACGGCACAGTACTGCTCACTGATCAAGGCAGAAAAATCCTTCTCAACGCTTGGCAGGAGCGTTTGCGGGAAACCTTGACTCATCCCTTTTTAAATGAAAAACTTTCTTGGGGATTGGTGCCTCATATCCAAGCTCAGCTTTTAGCCCGATATCTACGAGGAGATCTAGACGCCTATCCGCCGTTTTTATGGAAGTGAGGAAAAACAATGCTGTTGTTGGTAACCTATGACGTAAACACCGAAACCTCTGCCGGAAAAAAGCGACTGCGGAAAGTGGCCAAAGAATGTGTCAACTACGGGCAGCGCGTGCAAAATTCCGTATTTGAATGTGTGGTGGACGAAGCCCAGGCAGTGATGCTCCAAGCCAAATTGGAAGCGTTGATTGATCCTAGCTGCGATAGTCTCCGCTTTTACCGGCTGGGTAACCATTACCATAGCAAAATCCTTCATATCGGTGCAAAACAAGCCATTGACCAGGAAGGCACTTTGCTATTATAATTTAAGTGCGATAAGGAAGTGCGCAGAAATTTCCAACTTCCTCGCACCAAAATATCTTAGATCTAGCTAAAATAATTTGGCTAGCAAAGCATGAAAAAAGCTTTTTTATAAATTAAAAATTTTTAAAAACGTTACTCTTGCTGCTTTGCACAAAAAAGATGATACTTTTTGTATCATTTTGCTGTCGCTCCCTACGCGGGAGCGTGGATTGAAATCGCAGAAGAGATTGCAAAGCGGTATCTACCGGAACGTCGCTCCCTACGCGGGAGCGTGGATTGAAATAAACACGTCCAAAGCTGCGTCCCTGGCATACCGCAGTCGCTCCCTACGCGGGAGCGTGGATTGAAATT
>DVGY01000052.1 GCA_018712465.1 Candidatus Egerieicola pullicola
AAATCGCTGCTTTTGCTTTTCAAATTTATGTCAGTTTGGAGGAACGCTTATGAATGCAAACCATCATCTTCACGGTTTTGTCCGGCAGTACGACCAGCCTCTGCCGGAATTGAAGGCCACCCTGCACCGTATGACCTATGAGAAAAACGGCGCGGATTTGATCTGGCTGGAGCGGGAAGAGGAAAACAAGACCTTTGCCATTACCTTCCGCACCGTCCCCCAGGACGACACCGGGGTGTTCCATATCCTGGAACATTCGGTGCTCTGCGGCTCGGAAAAATATCCGGTGAAAGAGCCCTTTGTAAATCTGATTAAAAGTTCTTTGGAAACTTTCCTCAACGCCTTCACCTTTCCGGATAAAACCATGTATCCCCTGAGCTCTCGGAACGATCAGGATTTTCTCAACCTCATGGATGTATATTTGGATGCGGTGTTCCATCCCTTGAGTGTCACCGATCCCCACGCCTTCCGCCAGGAGGGCTGGCACTATGAGCTGGACTCTCCGGATGGGGAATTGACCTACAACGGCGTGGTGTACAACGAGATGAAAGGGGTATATGCCAGCTCCGACGCGGTGCTTCAGCGGGAGATGAATGCCCTGTTGTTCCCGGATAATTGCTACGGCTTGGAATCCGGCGGGTATCCCCAGTCTATTCCCAGCTTGACCTACGAAAACTATCAGGCTAGTCATAAACGGTTCTACCATCCTTCCAATGCCCGGATCTTTTTGGATGGTAAATTGGATCTGGACGCCGTACTGGCCAAGCTGGACAGCTTCTTTTCCGCCTACGACGCCTTGGAGATGGACACTGCCATTTCTTTGCAAGCCCCGGTGCATCCCAAGCAAGCTACGGCGGTGTACGAGATCGGCGCACAGGAAAAGGCGGAAAACAAGGACATCCTGTCTTACGGCTGGGTATTTGGCCGGTATGATGAACCGGAAAAGACCCTGGCGGCTTCCGCTTTGGCGGAGGTACTCTGTGGTTCCAACGAATCTCCGCTGAAGAAGGCGCTGCTGGAACAGGGACTGGCGGAGGACGTGCAGCTTCAGGTGCAGGACGGCGTACAGCAGTGCTTTGCCCAGCTGATTGTTCGGAACACCGATGCCGGGAAACAGGAACAGATTGATCGGATTATTCAACAGGTGTTGGAACAGCAAGCCCAGGGCGGATTGGACCACAGCCGTGTGGCAGGCGTGCTGAACCGCTTGGAGTTTTCTGCCCGGGCTTTGGATTACGGACGGATGCCCCAGGGAATTATGTTGGCCATTAAGAGCATGGAAAGCTGGCTGTACGGCGGCGATCCTGCCCAGAACCTCCAATGCGGGGAACTGTTTGCCTCTCTCCGGCAAAAACTGGAGCAGGGTTGGTTTGAACAGTTTTTGCGCACCGCTTTTTTGGATAACCCACACCAGGCCCAGCTCTGCCTGCTGCCCAGCAAGACTTTGGGTCAGGAAAAGCGGCAGAAAGAGGCGGAGGGCTTGGCCGAAATTAAGGCTGGCTGGAGCCAGGAAACCATTCAACAGGTGGTGGACGGATTCCATGCCTTCCGCAGCCGTCAAATGCAGCCCGACACTCCGGAAGGATTGGCTACTCTGCCGGTGTTGAAGCTTTCGGATATTCCCGCTGAAATTCCCCCTTCCAAGCAGGTGGAAGAACAGGTGGCAGGTAAACGGGTGCTGCATCAGTGCCGGGAAACCGGTGGCATTGTTTATCTGGATCTGTACTTTGCTCTAAACGACCTTACGTTCGATCAGCTCAGCCAGGTGAGTTTTATGGCTTCCTTGCTGGGCGAACTGTCCACTCGGCGCCATTCCGCCATGGAGCTGCGCAATCAGATGGATAACTGCCTGGGATTCTTCTCTGCCGGCGTCACGGTGTTCACTCACCAGACCACCCGGGAAACCACGCCCTATTTGATGGTCAGCGCCGCCATGCTGGAAAAATACAAACAAGAAGGAGCTGCCCTCCTTGGGGAGATCCTCACCGAAACCAGATTTGACGAAACCAAGCAGATCCGCGTTTTGCTGACCCAGAGCCGGATGATGCTGGAACAGCAGATCCAGATGTCCGGCAACGCGTATGCTTCCCGCCGGGCCGGTGCGGCTTTCAGTCCCAAAGGAGCAGTGCAGGAAGCAGTGGGCGGCATCCGGTATCTGCGGTATTTGCAGCAGCAGGACCGAGAAGAAAAACTCGACTTGCAGGAAGGGCTGGCTCAACTGTTCGGCAGTGTGTTCTCCCGCCGGCGGCTCACCTTGGGGGTCACTGGGGAGTTGGATCAGCCTTGGCTGGCAGGGATCGTGGAACAGTTGCCGGATCTTCCGGAAGGCCTTTTGGAGGTGTACCCGCCTCAGGATTTGTCCAAGGAAGGATTTACCATCCCTGCCGGAATCGGCTTTGCCGCCCAGGTGGAGAAGGTGGAACTTCCCAGCTGGGGCAGCGCCCAGGTGGCAGGACAGCTTTTGACCTACGACTATCTTTGGAATACCGTTCGGGTGCAGGGCGGAGCTTACGGTGTAGGACTGAATATTGACTCCCAAGGAGAGGCTCGTTTTTCCTCCTACCGGGATCCCAACCCCAAGGCTACTCTGACCCGTTTCCAGCAAGCCGGGAAAGCTCTGCGCCAGGCCGCCAAAGAAGATTTGACCAACGCCATTATCAGCACCATCGGCAAAAGCCAGCCGGTACTGACTCCCCACGCGCAAGGGGTTTCTGATGCAGCGGACACTTTGTCCGGTTTGACCCACCAAGACCGGCAGCGCCTGCACACCGAAATTTTAACCACCACCTCCCAGCAGCTGGAACAACTGGGAGAACAGCTTACGGAAGCTTCGGCGCAGGCAGGAATTTGCGTGATTGGCGGAGCCGGAGTGTTGGAGCACTGCCGGGATCTGCTGGACAGTCAGGAGAGTTTGTTATGATGGAGCAGATGGTTTTGGATCGGAAGGTGTACCAAGCCTATCTGGATGTG
Organism: Candidatus Egerieicola pullicola; assembly: GCA_018712465.1. Lineage (GTDB taxonomy): Bacteria > Bacillota > Clostridia > Oscillospirales > Ruminococcaceae > Egerieicola > Egerieicola pullicola. The sequence continues at coordinate 2,971 of DVGY01000052.1, forward strand.
TTGAGACAGGAATTGGTGCCTGCCACCGGCTGCACGGAGCCTATTGCCATTGCCTACGCCGGGGCCATTGCCCGGAAAACCTTGGGGCAGGTGCCGGAGCAGGTGGAGCTCATCGTCAGCGGAAACATCATCAAAAACGTGAAAAGCGTGGTGATTCCCCATTCCAACGGTCGAAAAGGGCTGGAGGCAGCGGTGGCGGCAGGCATTATCTGCGGCCGGCCGGAGCTGGAATTGGATGTGCTTTCCCAAACCTCTCCGGAAGATTTGCAGCAGTTGGATGCCTTTTTGGCCGGGAATCGGGTTCAGGTGCGTCCTTCCCAGGCGGAGTGCCCTTTTGACATTCAGGTAAAACTCACCGCCGGGCAGGACAATGCGTATGTGCGGATTATTGGCAGCCACTCCAATGTAGTGCAGGTGCAGAAAAACGGCCAACTATTGGTGGATCATCCTTTTTCGACGCAAGGGGTTTCGGCGGATGAGAATCACCGTCTGCTCAATGTGAAAGACATTGTCACCTTTGCCGACACAGTGGATCTGGATGAGGTCCGGCCTATTTTGCAGCGGCAGATCGACGACAACATGGCCATTGCCCAGGCAGGGCTTACCCAAAATTACGGGGCAAATATCGGAAAGATTCTGCTGCGCTCCTATGGCAACAGCGTCCATAACCGGGCGAAGGCTTGGGCGGCGGCGGGGTCAGACGCCCGAATGAATGGCTGCGAAATGCCGGTGATTATCAATTCCGGCAGCGGCAACCAGGGAATCACTGCGTCGGTGCCGGTGATTGTCTATGCCAAGGAATGCGATGTGTCTCAGGAACAACTGTACCGGGCGCTGGTGGTGTCAAACCTCACTGCCATCCACCTGAAAACCGGCATCGGCAGCCTGTCTGCCTACTGCGGGGCAACCAGTGCCGGCTGCGGCGCCGGGGCAGGGGTGTGTTATCTTTACGGCGGAAAGTACAAGGAGATTTCCCACACCATCGTCAACGCTCTGGCCATCAATTCCGGGATGCTCTGTGACGGGGCCAAGGCTAGTTGTGCCGCTAAGATTGCTTCAGCAGTGGAAGCGGGACTGTTGGGGATGCAGATGTACCTCCACAACAGCCAATTTTACGGTGGGGACGGCATTGTGGCCAAAGGCGTGGAAAACACCATCCGCACTGTCAGCACCATTGCGCGGGAAGGGATGCGTTCCACCGATGCGGAAATCATTCAATTTATGATTGGAAATTCCGCCCCGACCAAGGAAAAAGACCCGCAGCATTTTTAGATCTACCCCATGCGGCAAAATCCGTCCGCCAAAAATAAGGACGGAACATCCTGCCGCAATCTCCTCCTATGGATTCCCCCTTGCATTGGGCAGACTCTGCCGGTGCAGGGGGGATTTTTTGGGTAAGTTGTAAACTACAGGAGCCCGTTCCCTTTTCACGGGGAAAAATACCTGGTCATACTGCCGAAAAACAGCTTTCATTTCCCTGTGAAACCGGAACATTGCATAGAACCGGGGGATTTGCTTGACAAAGCTAGGGTACAGCCGCTAAAATAAGGATAAGTAACGGTTCGGTAGCCGGAGCAAAAAGTGCTTTCGGCAGCAAAAAACGGCCCATGGTACGGCAATGAATATGGGTCTATTGGGAATACAGCAGCACACCTTCCCGCAGGACGGAGGAAGGCTGGTTTGTTGTACGCTTTGGGCAGAGATGTGTGAATTTGTTGGAACGTTGTTCTCTCTCAAAGCCCCTTTCTGTTTTTCTGCCCGTGAACGGCTCACATGTTTTTTACAGCAAATTGAAAAAGGAGCATCATTTGTGTTGAAACAAGATTTTAATACCCACGACGGCGCCGCGGGAAAAAACGCCGCCCGCACCCAAAAACAGTCTGCCCCCCGGAAAACCTCCTCTCGGTCTAAAAAGGCCCCTAAGCCGGACGACATCACCAAGGCCATTGAAAGTTTGACGGAAAACCGCCCCCGCAGCTTTGCCAACACCCCCATGAACAGCCGCAACGCTGCCCTCTTTGCTGATTTGGCCCAGGCGGAACGCCGTCAGGAAAAAGCACCCTCTCATCGGAGCCGGCGCAGCAATTCCCCCCTTTCCTCGGCGCCTCGCCAGGAACATCCCTCGGAACACCGCAAGCAGGAAAATGCCCGGTCGGAACACTATCACCGGGGCCAGGGCGGCGGACATTCCCGCAAACCCAGCGTGAAGATCATTCCTTTGGGCGGATTGGGAGAGATCGGCAAAAACCTCACCGCCTATGAATGCGGTAACGATATTTTGGTGGTGGACTGCGGTCTGGCTTTCCCCGACGCAGATATGCTGGGCGTGGACCTGGTGATTCCTGATTTCACCTACCTGTTGGAAAACAAGCAGAAAATCCGGGGCGTGGTGATTACCCACGGTCACGAAGACCATATCGGCGCTATCCCCTATCTGCTCAAGCATATCAATCCTCCCATCTACGGCACCAAGCTGAGCATCGGCCTGATTGAAGGCAAGCTCAAGGAGCACGGTTTGCTGGGTGGGGCAAACTTAAATGTAATCCGTCCCCGGCAGACTGTGAAGATGGGCTGCATGGCGGTGGAATTCATCCGGGTCAATCACTCCATTCCCGACTGCGTGGCGATGGGCATTCACACTCCTGCCGGGGTGATTATCCAGACCGGCGACTTTAAGGTGGACTACTCTCCCATTGAAGGGGAAACCATCGACCTGGCCCGGCTGGCGGAACTGGGCAATCGCGGGGTACTGGCTCTGCTCAGTGACTCCACCAACGCAGAACGTCCCGGCTACACCATGAGCGAAAGCAAGATCGGCCAATCCTTCGATACCCTGTTTAACAAGGCGGGGGGAAAGCGGATCATCATCGCTACCTTTGCCAGCAACATCCACCGGATTCAGCAGATCATCAATTCAGCGGTGAAATACGGCCGCCGGGTGGCGGTGTCCGGTCGCAGTATGGTGAATGTAGTGGCCAAGGCCACCGAACTGGGTTACTTGAAAATCCCCCAGGGCACCATGGTGGAGTTGGATTCCATTAACCGCTATCCCAACGAACAGATGGTGTTGATCACCACTGGCAGCCAGGGAGAGCCTTTGAGCGCCTTGGCTCGGATGGCCAGCGAGGATCACCGAAAGATCAACGTCACCGAAAACGACTTTATCATCATCTCTGCCACTCCCATCCCCGGCAACGAAAAACACGTTACCGCGGTGATTAACAGCTTGTTGAAGCTGGGAGCGGAAGTGATTACCGAAGGGATCTATGAAGTGCATGTCTCCGGCCACGCCTGTCAGGAGGAACAAAAGCTGATGATGAAGCTCACTCAGCCCAAGTTCTTCCTGCCGGTCCATGGAGAATATAAGCACTTAATGGCTCACCGGCAGTCCGCTTTGAGCATCGGCATTCCGGAAGAGAACATCCACATCAGCCAGAACGGGGAAGTCATCGAACTGACCCCCGATTCCATGAAGGTGGTGGGCACCGTTACCGCGGGAGCCGTGTTTGTGGACGGCTTGGGCGTGGGCGATGTGGGAAGCATCGTTCTGCGGGACCGCCAGCGGCTGGCGGAGGACGGTTTGATTGTGGTGGTGGCTACCATCAACAGCAAGACCGGTCAGTTGGCCGCCGGACCGGACATCGTTTCCCGGGGCTTTGTCTACGTCCGGGAAAGCGAAGAGCTGATGGAACGGGCCCGGAAGGTGGTCCGCCAGGCTTTGCTGGATTGTCTGAGCGGCAAGACCCGGGACTGGAGCAGCATGAAACTCAGCGTCCGGGACAGTCTTTCCGGCTTTTTGTACCGGCAGACCCAGCGCAGCCCCATGATTTTGCCGGTACTGATGGAAATTTAAGCATTCTAAAATCCTGCCGGATCCCGATTTGTTTTGGCACAGGCAGGTGCATTAGGAGGAAGTTGGAAGCATGAGACCGAAATACTGGGGTCTTCGGACCGGTTATCTGATTACCTTTGCAGCGCTGGCCGGGCTGGAAGTCATGGCCTGGTTTTCCTGCAGGCTGTGGTTTTGGATTTTGCTGGCGCCCTGCGTGCTGGCTTTTGGATACACCCTGTATAAGCTTATCATGCTCAGCCAAAATCTCCGGCGGTTGGTGCGCTCGGTGGAGGATCAGCTGAAGCTGGGAGGAACGGACACGGTATTCCGGTTGAGCATCCCCGCTTTGGTGGTGACCCCCGAGAAGGAGATTGTCTGCGTCAACCGGGCGTTTGAAACCGCTACTGGCCTGGAGGGACTGTTCGGCAGCCGGCTGAATAAGATCACCACCGAGTCGCTGGAGGGGATTCAAACCCATCCCGGCCGGACCATCCAGATTCAGGATCATTTCTTTAAAGCTTATGTGATTCCTTCTTCTGGGGAAAAGGGCAAGCTTTTTGTGCTGCTGTTTGTGGAGATCACCAACCTTCAAAAAACCTACGAAAAATACCAAAAAACCAAACCGGTTGTAATGAACATCATGCTGGACAGCTACGAGGAGGTTATCAAAAACATTCCTGAAAGCGAAAAGACCAGGGTGCTCAGCGAGATCAACCGGGACTTGGAAGACTATATCGCCCGAGACAGCGGCTTTTTGCGGAAGCTGGATCGGGACCGCTATCTGGCGGTGGTGGAAAACGACCGCTTCCAACAGATGGTGGAGGACAAATTCAGCGTGCTGGACACGGTGCGGAATATGTCCTCTTGGGAGCGGGTGCCTATTACCTTGTCCATCGGTATAGGGTGCATGAGTGATTCCATCTCCCAAAATGAAAAGGACGCTTCTACCTCCCTGGAAATGGCTTTGGGACGGGGCGGCGACCAGGTGGCCATCAAGACTGCCAACGGTTACGATTTCTTCGGCGGAGTCAGCAAGGGCGTGGAAAAGCGCACCAAGGTGAAGAGCCGGATTTTGGCCAACGCCATGAGCGAGCTCATCGAAGCCAGCGACAATGTGCTGATTATGGGCCATAGTTATGCCGACTTAGACGCCATCGGCGCTGCCGTGGGCATGGCGCGGGCCTGTACCTGTATGGGCAAGGACGTACGGATTGTGGTGAACCGGCAAAAGTGCCTGGCCACCCAGCTCATTGATCACTTGGCCCAAAACGGGGAAGATGGCTTTTTTGCCACCGAAGAAGAGGTACTCCCCGCCATTCGCCGGGATACCTTACTGTTCATTGTGGACACTCATTCCGCCAACTTTGTGGAGAGCCGTCGGGTGTACGAGGCTTGTAAGCGGGTGGTGATTATCGACCATCATCGGAAGGTAGTGGATTACATCGAAAACACTTTGATCTCCTTCCATGAGCCCTACGCCTCCTCTACCAGCGAAATGGTTACCGAGTTGGTGCAGTATTTCCCCCACTGCAAGCTCACCACCTGCGATGCGGAAGCGCTGATGAGCGGCATTATGTTGGACACCAAAAACTTTATCATGAAAACCGGAGTGCGCACCTTTGAAGCGGCAGCTTACCTGCGCCGGATGGGTGCGGATACCGTGGCGGTGAAGAAGCTGTTTGCCGGGTCCATGGAAACCTACCAGCGCCGCAGCAGTTTGGTCACCGCAGCGGAAATCTATCGCCGGTGTGCCATTGCCGTCACCGAGATCCCCATGCCGGACATCCGGGTGGTGGCTCCCCAGGCGGCGGACGAACTGTTGAGCATCAACAACGTAGATGCCTCCTTTGTCCTGTATCGGGAAGGGGATGTGGTTCACGTTTCTGCTCGAAGCATGGGCGGGATGAACGTTCAGCTGATTATGGAAAAATTAGGGGGCGGCGGTCATCTTAGTATGGCGGGCGCGCAGATTAAGGCCAAGGATTGCAGCAAAGTAAAGAAGCAGCTTCTGGAAGCCATTGACGAATATTACGATACCATGTAATTTGAATCAGGAGGAAGATACCATGCAGGTTATTTTACTGGCAGATGTGAAAGGCAGCGGCAAGAAAGGAGATCTGGTGAAGGTCTCCGACGGCTACGCCAATAACTTTTTGCTGAAGAAGGGTTTGGCAGTGGTAGCAGACAAAGCTGCCATCAATGAAAAGGAAACCAAAGACGCCGCAGCGGCGCATCACGCACAGGTGGCGCTGGATGAAGCCAAAAAAACCGCTGCCTTTTTGCAGGGCAAGACGGTAACGGTTCATGCCAAAGCAGGGGAAAACGGCAAGCTGTTCGGCAAGGTTACCAGCAAGGAAATTGCTGACGCCGTTTCCCGGCAGTACAGTGTACCGGTGAGCAAGAAGAAGGTGGAGCTCTCCGCCGACATCAAGGCCCAGGGAGAATTTACCTTTGAAGTGAAGCTCCATGCCGGGGTCACCGCATCCATGAAAGTGATCGTCACCGCATAAGTTTCGCTTTTCCATGCAAGAATAGGAGAATACCATGCCGGATTACCCACAGGAAGCCCAGCCCCAGAATCTGCCCTTTCAGGTAGAGGCGGAGCAGGCTTTTTTGGGCTGTCTGCTGCTGGATCCCTCCACCATCAACGTGGCCCTGGAGGAGATCAGCGGGCCGGATATGCTTTATCTGCCCCAGCACCAGCGGCTGTACAGCATCTTTTTGAATATGTTCGATCTGGCCCAGACGGTGGATTTTGTCACCGTGCTTCAGGAGGTGGAGGCTTCCGGTATCTTCCGAGAGGAAGGGGAAGCCAAGTCCTACTTGGTGCAGTTGATGGACGCTGTTCCCAGTACCGCCAACATGCGGGACTATTGCCGGATCATTCGGGATTACTACTACCGCCGCCGGTTAATTTTGGCCGCCGGGGTGATTTCTCATGCCGCCCAGCAAGGAGATTCCAGTTCGGAGCGGCTGTTGGAACTGGCGGAACAGTCCATTTACGACATCCGTCAGGGAAGAAGCAATTCCGCTATGGTTCCCATCGAAACAGCGGTGTTGGAAACCTTCGACCGGCTCCAGCATCTTACCGGAGAGGATCGGGAAGAATATGCGGGACTGCCCACCGGATTTGTGGAGCTGGACGCCAAGATGACCGGCTTGAACCGATCGGACTTGATCTTGTTGGCAGCTCGTCCCGGTATGGGCAAGAGTGCCTTTGCACTAAATGTGGCCAGCTATGTGGCTGCTCATTCGAAACGGGACGTGGCCATTTTCAGCTTGGAAATGAGCCGGGAACAGCTTACCAGCCGTATGCTGTCCAGCGAAAGCCAGGTGCCTGGGGAAGTGCTGAAGACGGGACGGTTGGAACAGAACCAGTGGGTGCAGCTTTCTGCTGCTGCCGACCGGTTGAGCCAGACTCACATCTACATTGACGACACCGCCGGGATCACCGTCAGCGAAATCAAGGCCAAGTGCCGGAAACTGCGGAATCTGGGATTGATCGTCATCGACTATTTGCAGCTGATTGAAAGCGGTTCCCGCACCGAGAATCGGGTGCAGGAAGTGAGTAAGATTACCCGAACCTTAAAGGTGATGGCAAAGGAACTGGATGTACCGGTGATGGTGCTCAGCCAGTTGAACCGGGCAGCGGAAAGCCGTACCGATCACCGGCCTATGCTCAGCGATTTGCGGGAATCCGGCTCCATCGAACAGGACGCAGACATCGTGCTGCTGCTTACTCGGGAAGGATACTACAATCCGGAAACGGAACATCCCAACGAAGCTCTCTGCATTTTGGCGAAAAACCGCCATGGCAGTACCGGGGACATTAAGCTGGGGTGGAACGGCACTTTAACTCGTTTTACCAACCTGGAGCAGCGGCGGGAAGATTATTAAGTCTTATTCATTGGCATCAAACAAAGCCAAAATGGACGGCGCCTTAGTGCGCCGTTTTTTGAAAGGATTTTTTTATGGACTGCTTTGCCCGATTCCTCTCCCTTCTCCATCCGGGGGACACCGTAGTGGTGGCTCTTTCCGGCGGGGCGGATTCGGTATGCCTTTTGCATCGGCTTTGGAGTGTGCCGGAACGTTCCTTTTCTTTGTTGGCGGCTCACCTGAACCACGGCCTGCGGGGAGAGGAAAGCGATGGGGATCAGGAATTTGTCCGCCGCCTTTGCGAAACATGGGGGATCCCCCTGGTAGTGAAGGAACTGGCGCCGGGACAACTGGCTGCTCAAAAGGGGTTGTCCCTGGAAGAAGCAGGGCGGCAGGCTCGGTATTGCTGGTTTGAGCAGCTTTTGGAAGAGGATCCCAAACGGGTTTTGGTCACCGCCCACACCGCTTCGGACCAGGCGGAAACCCTGTTGTTTTTTATGAGCCGGGGTAGCTCTTTGAAAGGGCTGGGGGGCATCCCTTTCCGGCGGGGAAGGATCTACCGTCCGCTGCTGGACATGACCGGGACGGAAGTGCGGCAATACTGCGCCCGGCAGAGCTTAACCTATCGTGAGGATTCCTCTAACCGATCCTTGGAGTATACCCGCAATCAACTTCGTCACCAGGTGATGCCGGTGCTGCGAAACATCAATCCCCAGGCGGATTTGGCTCTGGCCCGGCTGGCGCAGGACTGCCGGGAGGATCAAGATTGCCTCACCGGCTTAGCCCGGCAAGCTTTGGATGCCGCCTGGCAGGGAGAGGGTTACGCCACCTCACGGTTGGCCGCCCTTCACCCGGCGTTGCAGCGGCGGGCAGCAGTACTTTTGTTGGAAGAGCAGCAGCTCACCGTCTCCCATCGAGAGGTGGAACATCTGGTGAAACTCTTTTCCCAGGCCGGGTCGTTTGCCCGGGGGGGAAAGGGGTACTGTTCCAGCCAGGGAGCATTGGCGGCTCTGCCGTCGAAAGCCGGAGAATGGCCGGGATTTCCCTTGCAGCCGGGGCAATTTCAAGGCCCTGGAGGGAATTGGTTTGAAATTCAAAAAATTGACATAGATTCCCCGCAAAAACTTTATACTTTTTCATGGTTTCGTCTTGCACTTTTTTTGGATTGTGGTAAAATATCCAAGGATGCAATATTTCGCACCCGCCGTCCCGGGGATGTATTGTCCCTGCCCAGGCGAAACGGGACCAAAACCTTGAAAAAATGGTTTGAACAAAAGAAGGTGCCGGCGTGGCAGCGCCAGTACCGGTGGGTTTTGGCAGACGGTTTGGGTGTGGCAGCTGTGGAAGGAATCGGGGTAGACCGAAGGGCCGTTCCCGACGCCGCTACCCGGCAGGTTTGGGCCATTCGCCCATGGCATCCAGGAGAAGGAGAGTGAATCAATGCATCCGGATGTGGAATCGTTGCTGCTGTCCCATCAGCAGATTGTAGACCGTACCGCCCAGTTGGGGGAGGCCATCACCCGGGATTATCAGGGTCGGGAACTTACCGCCATTTGCGTGCTCAAAGGGGCGGCAGTGTTCTTTTCCCAACTGATCCAGCAGATTAAACTGCCGGTGACGTTGGATTTTATTCAGGTTTCCAGCTACGGCAAAAGCACCGTTTCCGACGGCAAGCTGGCCTGGCTCAAACAGCCGGAATTTCCGGTGGCGGGAAAGCACATCCTGTTGGTAGAAGATATTTTGGATACCGGGTTTACCCTGTGGAACGTCCGGCAAAAGCTGCTCAGCCAAGGGGCGGAAAGCGTAAAGATCTGTACTCTGCTGGACAAACCCGCCCGGCGGAAAGTCCCCCAAATCCAAGCGGATTATGTGGGGTATACCGTGCCGGATGCCTTTTTGGTGGGGTACGGCTTGGATTATGCTGAAAAGTACCGCAATCTGCCCTACATCGGGGTATTAAAGTCCTCCTGCATTGCACCGGAGGGAGATCATGCGGCGGCGGCCGCAGCAAACAAAACGAAAGAGGGAGTGTAAGCCTTTGAAAAGCAGCAAAAAAAAGACGATTCTGATTTACGTCTTGGTTGCCATAGCCTTTGTGGCGGTGATCTGGATTATGACCAGCATGTACCGCTCCTCCACTATGCCCACCTACCGGTATTCTGAAATCGTCTATCTTTTTGAAGATGAAAAAGTGCAGTCCTACACCCTAGACTTAGGCAGCGGAGAATTTTCCGCCCAGCTGGTGGAAGGAGCGGATGACGGCCAGGGCCACAACCAGATCGAAAGTTACCACGTGCCTTCGGTGAGCGTCTTTTTACAGGACATCCAGGATTCGGTGAACGCCTATAACGAAAATCATCAAGACAACCGGATGGAGATCGACTACACCTACAGCTCCTCCAACAGCTGGATCATCAGCTTGATCCCCTCGCTGCTGATTTTGGGCTGCATGATCTTCCTGTTCGTCTATATGGCCCGGCAGACCAGCAGCGGCAAGCTCAGTCAATTTGGCCGCAGCAACATGAAAAACCCGGTGAACAACGTCAAGACCAGGTTTTCCGATGTGGCGGGTGCCGATGAGGAAAAGGAAGAGCTGGCGGAAATCGTGGAGTTCTTGAAAAACCCTCGGAAGTTCAATGAGCTGGGGGCGCGGATTCCCAAAGGCGTGCTGCTGGTGGGCCCTCCCGGGACCGGTAAAACCCTGTTGGCTCGGGCGGTAGCGGGAGAAGCGGGAGTACCCTTCTTCTCTATCTCCGGTTCTGATTTCGTGGAAATGTTCGTGGGTGTGGGCGCTTCCCGTGTCCGGGAACTGTTTGATCAGGCCAAGAAGAACGCTCCGGCCATTATCTTCATCGATGAAATCGACGCCGTGGGCCGTCAGCGTGGAGCCGGTTTGGGCGGCGGCCACGACGAACGGGAACAGACCCTGAACCAGTTGCTGGTGGAGATGGACGGCTTTGGCGTGAACCAGGGCATTATCATCATTGCCGCCACCAACCGCCGGGATATTCTGGATCCCGCTCTGCTCCGTCCCGGACGGTTTGACCGTCAGGTGGTGGTTGGCTACCCCGACGTCAAGGGCCGGGAAGAAATTTTGAAGGTCCACGCCAAGAACAAGCCCCTGGGCTTTGATGTGGATCTGAAGGTGATTGCTCGCTCCACGGCTGGATTTACCGGCGCCGATCTGGAAAACCTCCTCAACGAAGCAGCCCTGTTGGCTGCCCGCCGGGGACGGAAAGCCATCACCGGCGTGGACATCGAAGAAGCCACCATCAAGGTAGTGGCGGGACCGGAAAAGAAGTCCCGGAAGATGAGCATCGGGGACAAGAAGATCACCGCTTACCACGAAGCCGGCCACGCCATTACCAGCTATTATCTGGAAACCGCCGACCCGGTTCACGAGATCTCCATCATTCCTCGGGGTATGGCGGCTGGTTATACCATGAACCTGCCGGAGGATGACCGCAGCCACGTTTCCCGGAAGAAGATGACTGAAAGCTTAGTGATGCTGCTAGGCGGACGGGCCGCCGAAGCGCTGACTTTGGATGACATCTGCACCGGCGCTTCCAATGACATTGAGCGCGCCACCGAAACGGCCCGCCAGATGGTGACCAAGTATGGCTTCTCTCCGGAGCTGGGCACTGTGGCTTACGGCAAGGACAACGGTGAAGTGTTCTTGGGCCGGGATCTGGGCCACGAACGCAACTACAGCGAAGAGGTGGCCAACGAGATTGACCGGGCCATCCGCAAGCTCATTGACAATGCGTACGCTCAGGCTACCGAGATCCTTACCCAGCACCGGTATCAGCTGGAGCTGGTGGCGAAATACCTGATGATCCACGAAAAGGTGGACAGCGTACAGTTCAAGGATCTGATGAACGGCGGCGTGGATATGGCTCCTCTGGATGCCGAACTGGCTCAGATGGAGCAGGATGAAGCTGCCAAGAAGGAAAAGGTTCGCCAGGAAATGGCGCAGGTAGAGCAGGAACGGGCCAAGATCCATGAAGCGGAACGGAAAGAACGGGAAGCTTCCCGCCCTCAGCCCTCTCAGCCGGAACCTCCTGCAGTGGATCCGAAAGAAGAGGATCAGGGAGAATAATCTCTTTGGCCAATTAGAAATGCAATACAAAACGGACGCCGAAAATGACGTCCGTTTTTTGCTGCTGTTTTTGAAGTTTTGGAGGAAGTTCCCTCATTCTTCCCCGGTTTCGTCCTGAGCCAGCACTGATACGCCTCGATGCTCTACCGAAGTAGAAAAGACGATCTGAGTCTGGGTGTTGCCGTACTTTTGCAGCTGCCCGATGAAGGTGTCCAGCTCTACGGTGCTGCGGAAGGCCACCTTAATCAGCATGGAATACTGCCCGGTGACGCAGTTACATTCCAGCACGTTGGGACAGGCTTCGATAAAGGGGTAAAAGCTGGGCTTTTGAGAGGGGTGCATTTCCAGATTGATAAAAGCAGTGACGTGGTACCCCAGTTTTAAGGGATCGACCACCGCCGTGTAGCCCTTGATAATGCCTTGCTTTTCCAGCCGGTCAATTCGTGTGCTCACCGCAGGGGAGGAAAGGAATACTTCCTCCGCCAAGTGCTTTAAAGGATACCGGGCGTTTTCCTGCAGCAGGCTCAGCAGCTTTAAGTCGATCTTGTCCATACTACATCTTCCTTCCTGGGAGCCGTACATAGGTCCCGATGAAAAAAATAAAGGAAGCAGTCCGATTTTCATCGGTTTGCTTCCTTGCTCCTTGACATTAGTATAGAATCTTTCTTAAAAAATTGCAATGGATTTTTTAAAAAATCAGCGAGGGTTCCAGCCAAGCCGATGAAAATTGGATGCTTTTTTATTTATTTTTGACAAAAATTGTCCTTCTTTTTTCGTTGACCGTCTCTGAGAAGGTGTGGTATACTGTTGCTAAATTCCAAAATCAGGACTGCAATTAAGAAAGGATGTTACACATGACAGCAAAAACCATAGGGAAAAAGACGCTGGCTTTGCTTTGCGCCGCCCTGCTCTGCGTGGGTCTGTTTTGGGTTGGAATGCCGGTGAGCGCCGCCGGAGTCAATATCACCCAAACCATTGATTCTGTGGGAATTGGTGACAGCATCACCCTGTCCGCCGGGCAGGACGGGGCCACTTGGAGCAGCTCCAACAATGCCGTGGCCACAGTGGACCAAAACGGTGTGGTCACCGGGCACAGCATGGGTAAAGCCACCATCACTGCTTCCTACGGCGGTCAGAGCGATTCCTGCACCGTCAGCGTAGGTTTCTTAAACGGCATTGATATATCTCAACACAATGTGGTGAATTGGGACGCCGTAGCGGCTTCCGGGGTGGACTTCGTGATGATTCGAGCAGGTTACGGCGGAGAAAACTTCCCCAACCAAAATGACGATGAATTGATTAACAATATCCGCGGAGCTTATGAGCACGGTATCCCCTACGGTTTGTATCTCTACAGCTATGCCGGCACCGGCAGTACCGTAACTCACCCCGGTTCTACCGCCGAGCAGGATGCCGGGTACGAAGCGGAGTACATGCTTCAAATTTTGAATATGAATGAGGTAAAGCCTTATCTCAGCGGCATGAAGCTGCCGATCGCCTATGATGTGGAGGAGAATGTTCATGCCACCATGGGCGGCAGCCGTCTCACTGGAATGGTGGAGATCTTTGCCAACGCCTTGCGGAATGCCGGTTATTCCACCATGGTGTACACCATGGAAAGTGTGATGCAGACCTTGGACCTCAACCGTCTGAGCGATCAGGGAATCGGTTTTTGGCTGGCCAGATGGCCCAACAGTCCGGATTTTACCACGAAAAAAACCATTGGCAGTACCGGCGTTGTTCCGGATATTTG
>DVGY01000053.1 GCA_018712465.1 Candidatus Egerieicola pullicola
CTCAGCCGCCGGCCCTGCTCCACCAATTCCTGCTTGGCTTTGCTGATCTCCACCAACAACTGATCCTGCTTTTGGTGGCCGCTTTCCATCTGTTCCAGGCCTTCTTTCGCTTCTGCCAACAATTCCATCAAGCCCGGGATGTCACAGCCGTACCGCTTTTCACAGTGATGGATAGCGGCCAGACGGTCCTCCATGGCCTGCTGCTGTTCTTCGTCGAAGTCCAGTTTATCGGAAAGCATACCCATTCGCTGGGCAATTTCGTCCCCTTCCAAATAAAGGGATTCCAGCCGTTGAAAAAGGTTTTGGAAGCTGGAGCTGTACTCCCGCAGGCTTTCCATTTGATTCTGGGCAATGCCCAGCAGCTCCAAAGCCCCGGACTGCTCCCCCTCTCCCTGCAGGGCAGCGATGGCGGTCTGCAGCCTCTGTTTTAATTTTTGGGCGCTGCGGCCCAATTTTACCTGTTCTTCCAGGTGGATTTCATCCTCAGAAGTAAGGTGAAGCTCCCCCACCTGTTGGACGATTTCATTCATCTGGCTGCGGCGGGATTCCCGGTCTTTCTGGGCTGCCAGCAGCTTTTTATATTCTTTGGTGAGTTGCAGGTAATTATGATAAGCCTTTCGGTAGTCCTCCATGGGAAGATCTCCCTGGGCATAGTCGTCTAAAATTTCGAGATGCCGGTCTTCTGCCAACAGGATCTGGTTGTCATGCTGGCCGTGGATGGAAACCAGCAAACTGCCGATCTCCCGAAGCACCGACAAAGTAGCGGGACGGCCCATAATCCGGGCAGAAGAGCGGCCATCCGAACTAATTTCCCGCTGGATAATCAGCTGGCCGTTTTCCCCTTCATAGCCGTACTGCTCCAACAGCTGTTCGACAGCATCGGAAATGGGATCGAACACAGCGCAAACCAAGGCCTTTTCCGCACCGGTACGCACCAAATCCCGGCTGGAACGCTGTCCCAGCACCAGATTGATGGCGTCGATCAAAATTGATTTTCCGGCGCCAGTCTCACCGGACAGCACGGTCAAACCCTGAGAGAAGCGTACGGTGGTTTTTTCGATCACCGCCAGGTTTTCGATATAGAGTTCGCTGAGCAAGTCCAGGTTCCCCCTTTTTACAGTTTCTCACTCAATAACTGCCGCAGCTGGGCAGCAAATCCTGCTGCCTGCTTTTGGGTCCGCAGCAGGATAAAAATGGTATCGTCTCCGGCAATGGTACCTACCACCCAATCCAGGGCCATGTCATCCAAAGCCGCACAAGCGGCATCCGCCATACCGGAACGGCACTTCACCACCACAATATTGGCGGCACAGTCCACTGACCGCACCGCTTCGGTGACGATCAGAGGCAGGGAAATCCGGCTCACATCCTTCCGCTGAGGCAGGCAATATCGGAATTTTCCCGATTCATCCTGCTGCTTTACAATGCCAAGCTCACGAATGTCCCGGCTGACAGTGGCCTGGGTGGCAATCATTCCTTTTTCCTCCAACGCATCCATCAGCTCCTGCTGTGTGGACACGCTGCGGGCAGATAAAATCTCCCGGATGGCATTTTGCCGCTGTTGTTTCATTTCCAAGCAGCACCATCTCCTAATTTCTCAAATTCTGGAACGGCTGACCAATTTCTGATTCAGCACTTCATAGAAAGGTTTCCCAAACAGATCCACCATCTGCAGGCTTTTTTCGGAGCAACGAATGGTGACGCTGGTTTCCGGGGTAATAATTTGTACGTCCTGTCCATCCACCGTCAAGAAGGTCTTACCCCGCGTACCCACTGCCCGGACGGTAAGTTGTTTGTCCGGAGAAAAAAGGGTGGTTCTGGAATAAAGAGAATGGGGACAGATGGGGGTCAGGGCGATGCAGTCCAAGCTGGGATCCACAATGGGTCCCCCGGCAGACAGCGCATAGGCGGTGCTTCCCAGGGGAGTGGAAAAAATCAATCCATCCGCCCGATAGGAACTGACGAAGGTGTCCATGCAGTACACTTCCAGATCCACAATCCGAGCCCTGGTGCCGTCGGAGATAACAATGTCGTTTACCGCCAGATAGGAGGTTTTTTTCTTAGGGGAAGTAAATACCGCTTCCAGCAGCATCCGCCGGTGAACCTGGTAATCCCCAGTCAGCAGACGGCTGAGCTGGCCGATTTCATTGGGTTCCACCTCTGCCAAAAAGCCAAGACGTCCGGCGTTGATTCCTACCACCGGAATGTCGTGAGCCACCGCATCCTGAGCGGCGTGAATGATGGTGCCATCCCCACCCACTGCCAGCAGCAAGTCCGCCTGTGCCAGCAGAGCTTGATGTTCTCCAAACTGGATAAAGTCATAGCCAATCCGGGCCTGGTGTTCCTGGTCCATCATCAGCTGGGCGCCTGCATCCGCCAGCACCTGGCACACCCGCCGGGTGCACTGAGGGGCATTTTGTTTGTCAAAATTAGGTTTGATAAAGATCTTCATGATTCCTGTTTTCCCTGCTCCAAGGTTTCGTGGGACTGCTTAACCACTGCTTCCAATGCCGATTCCGGCACGCTTTCCACGCCTGGAGTGCGGTTGAGATGGAAGAGGTATTCAATGTTCCCTTCCGGGCCTTTGATGGGAGAAAAGGTGACATGTTCCACCGCCACCTGCTGTTCCAGGCAGAAGCGGTAGATCTTCTGACAGACTTCCAGGTGAACCTTCGGGTCCCGGACGACCCCCTTCTTTCCCACCTTTTCCCGGCCGGCTTCAAACTGAGGCTTGACCAAGATCAAGGCTTGACCGGTTTTCTTTAACCAAGAAAACAGCACCGGAAGCACTAAGGTCAAAGAAATAAAGGAGACGTCCACACTGGCAAAGTCAATGTCCTCCGGCACCTGTTCCCGGGTCAGGTAACGCACATTGGTGCGTTCCAGGTTCACCACCCGGTCGTCGCTGCGCAAACTCCAAGCCAACTGGCCGTACCCCACATCAATGGCGTACACCCGCTTAGCTCCGTTTTGCAGCATGCAGTCGGTAAAGCCTCCGGTGGAAGCGCCGATGTCCATACAGACGCAGCCGGAAAGATCAAATCCAAATTCCTGGATCCCCTTTTCCAACTTCAAGCCGCCCCGGCTGACGTATTTCAAGCCCTGTCCTTTTAAGGTGAGGACCGCGTCTTCCGGCAGAGTCATTCCGGCTTTGTCACACTTTTCTTCCTGGCAGTAGACCTGTCCCGCCATAATCAGCGCCTTGGCTTTTTCCCGGCTGGGCGCCAGTCCCTGCTCTACCATTAAAACATCCAATCGTTTTTTTGCTTGTTTCACTGAATTTCAGCCTCCATGGTTGACCAGGGAACAAATGCTCTCTCGATCCAGTCCATACCGGCGGTAGAGGGACTCTAAAGTTCCTTGGGGAGCAATCTGATTGTCCACCGCCTGAACGTGGATCCGGCCCTGATAACCGGATTCGTACATCTGATCTAAAAACTGCATTCCAATGCCGCCCTGCTTCACGCCTTCCTCAAAGAAATAAATGGCGTCATACTTCATAGCAGCCTGGATGGCCTGCTGGGAAATGGGGCGAACGCAGACCAACTTCAATACATCGGCGCCCAACGCATCTGCTGCGGCCATCACTTCTTCACAAAGCCGGCCATAGCTCACCAGCAGCACCATCCCGCCCCGGGAACGAAGTAAAAAGTCCTGGGTGCCGTCTCCCAGCAAATTGTGGGTACAACATTGTTCCCCTCTGGGGTATCGCACTGCTACCGGACGGTCGGTGTACTGATATAACGCCCGATCCATACAGCCCCGAAGTTCGTCATAGCTTTCCGGGCTAAAGATCCTCAACCCCGGAATGGTAGAGAGATAGGCAGGATCAAACAGCCCCTGATGGGTCTCTCCGTCATCTCCCACGAAACCGGCGCGGTCAATCATAAACACCACGTGCTTGGGCTCAATGGCGCAGTCGTGAAGGATCTGATCGTAACTTCGCTGAAAAAAGGTGGAGTACACCGCAAACACCGGCAAAAAGCCTTGGGTAGCTAAACCGGCACAGAAAGTGACGGCGTGCTCCTCCGCAATGGCGGTATCGAAGAAGCGAATTGGGAATTTTTCCGCAAAGAAATTCAGACCGGTGCCGTTTTTCATAGCGGCAGTGACAGCGCACAGATTGGGGTCCTTTTCTCCCAACTGAACCAGATACCGGCCCATGGCGCTGGAAAAGCCTTCCTTTCGGGCAGGCAGGCCGTCCCCGTCGGGATCAAAGCCACCCACCCCATGATATTCCCCGGGTTTGTTTTCCGCGGGAGCGTAACCTTTGCCCTTAATGGTATCCACATGGATTACCACCGGGCGGGCCAAACTTTTGGCGGATTCCAAGGCAAAAATCAGTTCCTGTAGGTTATGACCGTTCACCGGGCCGATGTACTCAAAACCCATCTCCTCA